>JADFSS010000015.1:0-27423 GCA_022560655.1 Candidatus Neomarinimicrobiota bacterium | reverse complement strand
GCCGCTGCCTGGCTATGGCAACGCCGCGCGAGCGGCAGTTCCCGCGTCTCCGGGACTTACCTGCTGCTCATGCTGGCCGAGAGCCTCCTGTGGGGTGGCTTCCTGCTGATCTCACTCTCGGTGGCCGACCAGCTGCTCATGCTGCCAACCTCCGATCAGGTCCTGCGCACAGCCTTTCTGGCGGTGGGGGCGGGCATCTATGAAGAGGGGGTCTTCCGACTGCTGCTGGTATCAGCATTGGGTACATTTTTTCGGAGGGCTTTGGACTGGCAGCGCCCCATCGCCTGGGGTTTGGCCGTGACGGTTGCTGCGGTGCTGTTTGCCCTGTTTCACTATGTGGGCCCAGCGGGAGAACTGTTCGGGTGGAACTCCTTTGGTTACCGGTGCGTAGCTGGGGTAATATTAGGATTGCTGTTTATCTTCCGGGGTTTCGGCATTACAGTCTATGCGCACACGTTTTACAATCTGATAGTGCTCGGAATTACTACGGTGAACTGACGCAAGCATGATCACCCAATCCTCAGTCAGCCAGTATCAACGCGTAGGACCTTGCGCGTGACCGGTACCCCGCGGTGGCACCTGGTGATTCTGCTCGCCATGGTGGCAGGAGTGCCGGGCTTAAGGGGGCAGCAGGTTAGCCAATACAAGCGGTTTGATATATACATTCTGCCGGAATACGACCACCCCGGTGTAGGTATTATTTTGGCGGCGGAGGTCATTGAGGGCCAGTATCCGCGCTTTCTAGAGATGCAGGTGCCCGCGGGTACCAGCACGGCACTGCTGCGCCAGCTTGGTCAGAATCAGCCGATTGCACTGGACATCCAGGAGCGGGACGGCAAGACCTACCTGCCCATTGATGTGAGCCGGGCCGAATTCCAAGTGCAGTTCTATTTTAACCCCTTCGATGAAACTGGGGCCCGGCGAGCATTTGAATATACCATCCTCACCAACGAACTGCTGCCTGCGTTTCATGTGGAGGTCTATCGCCCCATCGCCGCCAGCAATTTTCAACATTCACTCGAAGGGGCCGAGGAGGACCAGGACGATTTGGGGCTGACCTTCTACCGCCAGCATGTTGACGGACTGCAACCGGGCACGGCCTATGCCGTCAGCGTCAGTTATGACAACCCCACCAACATGCTCACAGTGCCCGCTCTGCAGGCGCGGCTGGAGGAACTCCGGGCCGAGGAAACTGGCGCCGGCGCTCCGTCTCTCAGCCAGCCGTCCAATCTGAGCACGGTCTTGATCGTCCTGTCGCTGGTGGGCGCAGGCCTCTTTGTCATCCTGAATACATGGGGTGGGCGCAGGGCGCAGCCGGCACCCGCAACGGCCGAGTCCACGTCTGGGGGCGCCGTGGGCCAACCCGCAACGCGCCCCAAGGATGGAAGCGCAAAATTCTGCGCCAAGTGTGGCAACCCGCGCCACTCCGATGACCGCTTCTGTGCCCGCTGCGGGAAGGAATTCTGATGTATCCGGAGCTGCTCCATCTCGGCCCTTTCGTGATCTCATCCTACGGATTCATGCTGGTGCTGGCTTTCGTATCGTCCTACGTGCTGCTGAGTCGGGATGGTCGGCGGCTGGGCTGGCACCCTGAATTGGCCCAGGACCTGGTTTTCTGGGCCGCTATCGGCGGGATTGCCGGCTCCAAGGTTTACTACCTCATTGAGAACATCGGTCGCGGTTCGGGACAAAACATGGCCGGGCTGTGGGACATGGTGGCCGGCATTTTCACTTTGGACCCGTCGCGAATCGCCGACGGTATTCAGAACTTTGGCGCCGGCCTCGTGTTTTTTGGCGGCCTCGTGGGCGGCATGCTGGCAGTTACGCTGCTGTTGCGGCGTCGCAAGGTAGCCTGGCTGCCAACAGCCGATGTCCTGGCGCCCTATCTCATACTGGGGTATGCCATTGGACGTTGCGGCTGCTTTCTGGTCGGTGACGACTATGGTTTGCCCACCCACCTGCCGTGGGGTGTCGCCTTCGAAAACGGCTTGCCGCCAACGACTTGGGCTGTATTTCAGACCCGCTACCCCTGGGTGGACCTGACCGGATTTGCCCAGGGAGTCCTGCATGTGCACCCGACACAGCTGTATGAAATCTTTTTGGGAGCGCTGATATTCATCGGGCTATATCGGTTCAGGACCAAGGCGCGCTTTGCCGGCCAGGTCTTTTCCCTCTATCTGATATTGGCGGGTACTGAACGCTTCTTCATTGAGTTCCTGCGGATCAACAGGCCGTACGTCCTGGGGCTCTCGGGGGCCCAGCTCATCAGCATTATGATGGTGGTGATCGGCGCTTATCTCCTTACCTGGCTTCCGCGGCGCCCAGCCGCCACGTCGCGGGAATAGCGCTCGTTTCGTCCACGCCACACTTATCTGTCCCCATACTGATAGCCTGGCTTACGCTACTGGCCGTTCCAGTAGCGGGCCAGGCCTGGGTGCAGCGCACCACCATCAGACTCCCCGACACCCAGGGTGGCGCTGTGCGCGTCGTGCCCTCATCGTGGGACGATGGTTTCTACCTGCTGGACGAGCTGCGCCTGGAAGTCGTTTCCATTGACAGAAATGGCACTCTGCGTCATCGGTTCGGCGGCTGGGGCGAAAGTGCCGGTTCCCTGGACTTCCCCGTAGACCTGGCGGTGGGTGAAAACTCGGTGTTTGTCCTGGACCAGGGCCGCCACCAGATCGTGAGACTGGATGCGCGCCTGAATCCTGTTGCGGCCACGCCACTGCCTGAGGACCGTCTCGCTACCGCCTTCGTGCGGGACGCCCAGCTGCGGTTCTGGGTAATCTTCGAAAACTTCGCCGGACTACAGATTTACGGGGATAACGGCGACCTTCTGGACGTGGTGGCCGATGAAGGCAGCGGTTCCGCCGCCGTCTTTCATCCCGAACAGCTGGCGGCATCTCGTGACGCGGTGGCCGCCTGGGACCCCGTGGAGGGAGCCATTTTCATATTTTACCTCAGCGGCCAGCTTCAGCGGCGTCTCCCCATCGGAAAGGAGCTTGCATTTGCTGACATGGTGTGGGTCGCGGGGAAGATCCTGCTGGCAGGCGCGGGCGGGCTGTGGGAGGTCGACACCCGTGACGGCGTTGTAAGCCGGGTTTACCCGGCTGCGGGGATTATCGATCTGGCCTATCGCGCTCCTGCATTGTACGGGCTGAGCCGGATAGGAGCCATCCATGTATTCCATGCGGCGCGCTAAATGGCTGTGGGCGGTGGCGCTATGCACCAGTCTGGAGGCACAGATCTCCCGTCTGTCGGACAGCGTCACGTTTAGCGCTGAGAGTCTGCGCGACACCCTGTCCGCCGCTCCCCTTATCCAGGGCAGCTGGCAGCTCTTCGGTCCTGCAGGCGAACCGTTGGATACGGCGTTCGTGCGTGTCGATGCACTGTCTGGCGCAGTCGCGTGGATCGATTCGTCGGCCCCACCGCAAACTGTGCTCATCCGCTACCAAGTTTTTGAAGGTCTGTCGGTGACGACGCTGGGCCCTGCCTGGCGCTATCTGCCACCTCTGGAGATGATTGCCGGGACCGATTCGGTCACCCGGCACAAGCTCAAATCACGCACCCGTCAAGGGTCCAGCGGTCATGGCGGGCAGCTGGTGAGCGCCGGTAGCTTGTTTCGGGGGCTCTCTTTGACAACGGGCGGGGGCGTGAAACTTACCGGCGGCCTGCGCCTACAGCTCCAGGGCGAGCTGGCCCCCGGTATATTCATTAACGGCAGTGTCACCGATCAGAACCTCCCCATTCAGCCGCAGGGTAATACGCGCACCTTGAACGAACTGGACCAGATCAGGTTGGCCCTCACCAGCCGCTGGGGTGTGCTCGAAATGGGCGATATTACCCTGCGGTCAAGGCAGAGCCGACTGTTGGAGTTTGACCGCAAACTGGAGGGCATGCAGGTACGGCTGGACAGGAACGGGTGGAAGGTTGAGGCGGCGCTGGGGAGCACACCGGGCCGATATCGCAGCCAGAGCTTTCCGGGCGAATTTGGACGGCAAGGTCCCTATGCCCTTACCTCGGATGAGGGCTTGCGGAGCATCATTGTAGTGGCCGGCACGGAGCGGGTCTGGCTCAATGGTGAACTCCTGCAACGGGGGGAGGGTTTTGACTACACCATCGATTATAACACGGGGGAGGTCAGTTTCAATCCCCGCCACCCCCTGCGCAGCGACAGCCGCATCGTGGTCGATTTTGAGTATACGGACCTGGTTTACGACCGCACCAGCACCTTTCTGGCCACCAGCTGGCAGGGGGAGCGCTCCACCTTTACCGTGACCGCCTTTTCCGAGCGCGATCATGTGCAGAGTAACCTGGATTTCAGCCTGTCGACGGAGGATCAGCTGCTGATCGAGCAACTAGGCGACCGCGAAGAGGATGCGCTGGTCTCAACTGCCGTGCCTGATTCAGCGGGAAACTACGACCTTGTTGACGGGCATTACGTGTGGCGCGGCGCCGGCCTGGGCGATCATACCGTATCATTTTTCAAACTGGGCGCCCGAGGGGAATACCGTAGGACAATCGCTGACGGCAAGATCATCTATCTATGGGTCGCTCCCGGGGAGCGGGGGAGTTTCAACGCCACCTACGCCCCCTTCCGAG
The DNA here is from genome assembly GCA_022560655.1 of Candidatus Neomarinimicrobiota bacterium. Classification (NCBI taxonomy): domain Bacteria; kingdom Pseudomonadati; phylum Fidelibacterota; species Fidelibacterota bacterium. The sequence continues at coordinate 22,821 of JADFSS010000015.1, read as the reverse complement.
TGCTCAAATTCCCGCGTCAGAAAGATCTGCTGGCTGCCGGTTGGCACTTTCGCAGCCGTAACGGGGAACCGCTGGCCCGGCTGGATCTGGGGCTGAGTAACCTGGACCTGAACAGTCTTTCATCCCTGGACGACGGCGACAACGTGGACGGGGGTTACGCAGCCAGAGTGGACTGGCGGGGGCAGCCTCTTTCACTGGCCGGGCGCCAGGTCCGGGTCGGGGCTCGTTACCGGAGCCAGGGTAAAGGGGAGCGCTTCCGGCCGGCGGGGCGCTGGGATGCCGTTGAATTCAGGCGGGACTGGGACCTTGACAGGTCGCCCCAGGGCTATCGCTGGCAGACCGTGAACCTGTTCCTGGAGCAGGCGGACAACCCGCTGGTATTTGCTGAGCTGGGACGACTGGTGGCTGACACTGTCCTGGTGGACAGGCTGCTGTGGGGAGTCAACAGAGTGGGTGTAGCGCCCCTGACTGCCGGCTTTAGCCAGCGCATAATGGCAAGGTCAAATAGTTCACGTAGACATATTATAACCACTGGTGATTTAAAGTATAACATTAATAGTTGGAGCCCCTTTATTCGCTACTATGGCGAAGACCGGGAGCTGGGCGCGTCGCCGGTCTGGCAGGTGGCGCAGTGGGAGGCTGGCATCCGGCGTGAACTGGCCGAGCATACCCGCTTTGTGTTGAGCCGGGAGTGGCGCGAGGATGTCTTTCAGACGGGCAACCGCGAGCTGGCCCAGCGGTGGCTAGTTTCCATGGACCGGTCGGCGGCGCGGGGCCGTCGCTTCAGCCTCGGGCTGTCCTTCAACCAAAAGCAGGCCAGCGATGGCCGTCCCGACCTGTCCTACCTGATGGGCACGATGTCGCTGGTGAGCCGCCCCCGGGGTAGACCGTGGTGGCTGGACGCCCGCTACCGGCTGGAGCGGAAGGTGGTGGAGACCAAGGTGGTGGTCTACGACTCAGTGGGGACCGGTGCGGGACGATACCGCTATGATCCCGTCTACCAGTCCTACGTTCCCGATGAGGCCGGGGTGTACGCGCGGTATTACCTCCCCGCAGGTGTGGTGCGCCCGGTCAACGCAGTGGCGTCACGTTTCCGTCTCCAGACCGATCTGAATCGCCTGCGGCACATGCCAGCTCTGGTGAGGGGGCTCAAGGAAGCCCGGCTCATCGTCCTGGGTCGCCTTACGGCAGAGGCTGAAGAGAACTCCCTGTTACCGGTCTGGCAACCTGCTCTGGCCGACAGCACGCTGCTGGGCCTCCAGTCCCAGCTTCAAATGGACCTTGCAATCCAGGCCCGTTCTGCCAGCCCCAGGGTGAGATTCCGCGTAGCCCGTGCGGTGGGCTTGGTGAGGGAAGGAGCGCGCGATCTGGACCGCGGTCTGCCTCCCGGCGAAGCCCATGATCGCCTGACCGTGGATCTGGGGCGGGTGAGCCGCCACCGTCTGGGTCGGCAGTCGATCAACATGGACCTGCGAGTGGCCTTTGAACGCCGCTTGATCCAGTCGCAGATAGCTCCGCAACGAAACCACGACATTCGCAAGCAGGTAGGTAGCGGCACCCTGTCAGGTGCGCTGTGGGGCCGGCTTACGGCCAGTTTGAAAGCCAGCTGGCAGCAGGAGGAGGACCTGTCTCTGGGGGATCTGCAAGTGCGGACGATGTCGTACGGCCTGGGTTTGCAGCGCGCTATCGGTGCCCGCGACCGGCTGAGAATCGACCTCGAACGGTTTGAGGTAGCGGCAAATCGGACGACGGCTCTACCGCTCCTGCTGGCGGAAGGATTTCCCAGAGGCGGTTCGTGGCAACTGCGGGGCAGCGGGCAGTTTCATCTCTCCGGTAATTTGCTGCTGAGTCTCACCCTGTTCTCCCGGCATGCAGCCGGACGTACCCCTATCACCCACGCGAACGTGGAACTGAGGACTCAATTTTGAGATCGGCCACATTTTGGGTTATGGGTTGCCTGCTGGCCGGTTCTGCCTGGGGTCAGAGCGTTGATCTGGTTCTGCCCGACACCGTCCTGCGCATCAACTCCTCGCCGGAATTGCGTGACCTGCTTGCCGAGCGCCTTGCGCAGGCCGGGTCCCGGGGGCAATTGGGACTCTCCTACCGCCTGCACGACATGGTGTTGGAGGCGGCCTCCAGCCCGCGACTCAAGGTGCGCTTTCATGTTTTGGGCATGCCCGTACCGCCACCGGATACGGTCATTGTCTCCGATGGAGACGGGGCTGAATGGCCACAACTGGCGGCGTTCCTGCGCGGGGCCGACCCGTCTGCCAACGGGTACCTGTTCAGCGCCGGCCAGCCGGCCTGGCAGGTGCGGACAAAGCGGTATTTCGGGCACCGGTCGGGCTATGGGGTGCTCTACAATCTCACCGATGTTTCCCGACAAACCGTACAGGTTTTGGCCGCCTATGAGCAGCCCCGCACTGGCCCTGGCGGCATCGTGGGCCAGGTGACGCTGGACCTGCCCAACTTGCTGGGTAGTCTGCGCTACCTGCGGATTCATTGGCGGCGCCTGAGTCCTCTGACGCAGTCCATCCACCTGCTCTATGCCGAGCCGCGGCTGCCCTTGCTCCCGCTGGGCGCCCAGGTCGAGCTGCGGCAAGACCTGCGGGACACGCTCTATGTTCAGCGGGCGGGAACGGTGCAGCTAACCTCCCCTCCGGGCCAACTCTGGGGTACAGCAGTGGGGATCGGTCTGCGGGAGCTGACCATCCTGCCCGCCGGCGCAATCCAGGGCATGGTGCCGGTCCGCTACCGACACCTGAGCCTGGTCCTCTCACGGCAGGCGTTCGATCAGCCCTTCAATCCCACCCAGGGTTTTCGGGTCAAGTTGGCGCTGGAGGGGGGGACCGTTGACACTGGAGATTCGCAGAATCCCGGTGCCCTGGGACGCGGCGAACTGAACATTGCCTGGGCGCGCAGCCGCAGCCGGATCACCCTGGCCCAAAATCTTTATGCCATGCTATTGGCGGGCCTGGACTATAAACCGCAGCTGCCTGAATACGGTCGCTTTGGTGGCAGCGCCAGCCTGAGAGGCTACCGGGAAGACCAGTTTCTTGAGCCGTGGGGTCTGGTATCCCAGACTGAACTCCGTTATCGCACCAGCGAGACCACCCGCGTGCACCTTCTGCTGGATGCGGGCTTGCTGCCCGGACGAAGGGTCCTCTCGGCCGTAGGAATGGGGCTGCTGTTCGGTGCGGGGCGTAACCTCGTGCAGCTTGACCTCGCCTGGAACCGGGATGATAACTTCCGCACCGGCAAAGTGCATTTGCGTTTGATCAACACGATTTCCGGTGGCAGGAGCACCAAGAAATGAACAAGGAGACCATTCTAAAGAAGCTTAAGTCCCGTCGGGGGCGCGGCCTCCGGCCGAAGGAGCTGGGGCGCAGCCTGGGAATCAGGGAGCGCCAGTATCCTGACTTCCGCCGACAGCTTAACGAAATGGTGCGCGCGGGCGCCATCATCCGCGCCAGCGATGGGCGGCTGACCGTTAAAGGGCCGCCCACCGTCAAGGATGTTGCGACCGTCAAAGGGTCGCCCGCTGGAGCGGTCCAGGGGTTGATGGAATTAACGCACCGGGGCTTTGGCTTCGTGACCGTTGAGGGCATGGACGACGTCTTCGTCGAGGGCCGAGATGTGCATGGCGCCGCCTCGGGCGATCTGGTCCTCCTGGACCTCCGGCGCCAAAAGTTCGGCAAGGGGCCCAAGGGCCGGGTCACCCGTATCCTCAAGCGCGGCAGATCGACCCTGGTCGGGACCGCCGTCGCCGTGCCGGGGGGCATGGAGCTGGTCCTGTCACAGCCGTTTGCCAACCGGGCCGTGCGGCTGGCCACCGACGGGGGCATAGTTCCCCTAGCCGGCATGCTGGTGGTGGCCCGGGTCACCGATTGGGGTGAAGGCGAAGCCCCCATCCGGGCCGAGGTTGAGGAAGTCATCGGCTCGCCGGACGACCCCCTCACCGATTTCAAATTTGTGCTGCGGCAATTTGACTTGGATCCTCAGTTCTCGCCGCAGCTAGAGGCCGAAGTTGCGCGCCACGCCAAAAGCGTCACCATCGGCCCGGGGAATGGCCGCACGGATATCCGCAGCCACCGGGTAGTGACCATCGATCCCGAATCGGCCAGGGATTTCGATGATGCCATCTCTCTGGAGCGCAGGGACGGCGAGTTTTGGGAGCTGGGCGTCCACATCGCAGACGTTTCGATGTTTGTCCCTTCCGGCGGCGCGCTGGACCGGGAGGCGCTGGCTCGCGGGAACAGCGTCTATTTTACCGAAGGTGTTGTGCCCATGTTGCCCCACCTGCTGTCAAGTGAGCTCTGCTCCCTCAAGCCGGATGAGGACCGACTGACCGTTTCGGCCTTTATTACCCTCGATGGTACCGCCCAGGTGAGTAAGGTCAGGTTCGCGCGCACCCTTATCCGCAGTAAGCGCCGGTTCACTTATGGTGAAGTGCATGACATCCTGGCGAACGGCTCCGGCAAGTGGTACAAATTTTTTAGGTCCCTGAAAGATGTCACAGATCAACTTTACAAGCGGCGCGTAGAGCAGGGCAGCGTCGATTTCGATATTCCCGAGCCGCTGTTCGATCTGGACCAGAATGGCGTGCCCCATTTTGTGCATCCCTCTCAAAGGCTCGACAGCCATCGCATGGTGGAGGAGAGCATGCTGCTGGCCAACCGAGTGGTCGCCGAGCGCATCCCGGACGGAAAATCAAAGCGCCCCTTCATCTATCGGGTCCACGACGAGCCCGGCAAAGAGCAGGTCGAAAAGCTCTCGGCGCTGCTGAAGCGCTTAAACCTTCCGGGGTTGCCCAGGGGCGAGGTCACCAGTAAGGAGGTGCGCGACCTCCTGCTGGCCGTGGAGGATTCGCCCTATCGGGACCTCATCGAATCCATCACCCTGCGTTCCATGGCAAAGGCAATCTACTTGGCTTCCAATCGTGGGCACTTCGGACTGGCTTTCCGCAGCTACACCCACTTCACTTCGCCCATTCGACGTTATGCCGACCTGATCGTCCACCGTCTTATGGTCGAGCAGCTTACCCGGCCCGACAAGCCGTGGTCCATATCCAGGGCCAATCTGGACAAGATCGCCCAGCAGTGTTCCGAACGTGAGCGGGCGGCCCTCGAAGCGGAGCGGGCCTACAGTCGCCTGAAGGAGTTGCGCTTTCTTGCTACCCAGATCGACAAGGAATTCGACGGGATAATTTCCGGAGTGATACCGAAAGGTATTTTTGTTCAGATACGAGAGTTTCTGGTGGATGGGTTTGTGAGTGTGGATTGGTTGGAGGGCGACGAGTATGTCTTCGATGAAGGCCTGTTTGCGCTGCGGGGCAAGCGGATGAATGAGTTGCTGCAGCTGGGACAGGAGGTGCGTATCAGGGTGCGGGACGTATCCATCGAGAAACGGTTCGCAAACTTTCTGCTCGTAGAGGCGTCATAATCAATGCCTGCGCACGGGTCAAGGCAGAAACGGCAACGCCTACCGCAAGGCCTCTGCCTGCTGCTCATCTTGGCGACGGCCCTGGCGCCGGGCTGCGGCTATCTCCCGCCGGTTATCGGGCAGGAGGATTTGCTGGTAATCCTGGCTTCCGATGAGGACCGGCCCCTGTTGGAGCCCCTTCTGGGCGAGGTCTTCGGCCGCACCATGGCCACCCCGGCCCCGGAACCTTACTTCAAGGTCAAGTGGGCGTCGCCCCTGGAATTCAAATCCTTTCGGCGCTACAAAAGTCTGGTCATCGCCTCCCTATCCAACCCCGCCGATTCCACGGGAGATGTGCTTATCCGGAAGGTTTTGGGGCCTGAACGTCTTGCCGAGGCCAGGCGGGGCGGCAATCCCATATTCATCGCCACGGACTACCTTGCTCGGGGACAGATGTTTATGGGTATCACCGCTCTGGACGCCATCCACGCCCAGGCGGAAATATCACGGCTGAGCGGGTGGATTTTTGACCGTTTCGAGCAGCAGCTCCGCGCCAGGCAACTGGATGTTGTCTACCGCCATAAGCCTGAAAAAAAACTGGCGGAGGAACTGCACACCAAATACCAGTGGGACCTCCGAATTCAGCACGACTACCTGATTATCAGGGAGTTACCGGCCCAGAAATTCGTTTGGTTGGGCCGTGGATATCCCTACCGCTGGTTGGGGGTGCATTGGATTGATGCTGCCGATACGGTGAGGCTCACCCCGGATTGGTCATGGGGCCACATGGAATATGTCGCCAGGCAGCTATTTGGTGCCATCAGTATTGACTCTCTCTTCCGCAGCAACGATATAAGTGCTGAGAACGGCCACATGATTTACATTCTCAGGGGCGTCTGGGCTCATCAGACGGAGATTGCGGGCGGACCCTTTATCACGTACGTTTTCCGTGACCGTGCCCAGCGCAGGGTTTACTTTGTTACTGGTATTGTCTTTAATCCCGGCGGCGCCAAGGCGTTGCTTCTCAGGCAGCAGGAGGTCATGATCCGTACGTTCCATACTTTTCGGGATCCTCCGGCCACGAACTCCCAGTCAAGCGACGAGGGCTTAACTTGAGGATTCACTCCGGGTGAAGAAGGTAGCCCTGCTCATGGGCAGCGAGAGCGACCGCCCAGTGATGGAGGCGGCGCTCCCGTATCTGGACCATTTTTCAGTGCCCTATGAAGTGCGGGTGCTGTCCGCCCACCGGCAACCTGAGGAAGTGGCCGAGTATGCCAAGCAGGCCAGGGATAAGGGCTTTGGCGTGATCATTGCCGGGGCCGGCATGGCGGCCCACCTGGCCGGCGCTTTGAAAGCGCACTCCACGCTTCCGGTGATCGGCGTGCCCTTGCCGGGCGGCGTTGCTGATGGACTGGATGCGCTGCTGGCCACCGTTCAGATGCCGAAGGGCGTGCCCGTCGCGACCATGAGTGTGGGCCAGCCGGGCGCCATCAATGCCGCTGTTCTGGCGGTGGAGATTCTCGCATTGGCTGAGCCGTCCCTGCATGATCGCCTGGTACAGTTCAAGGCGCGGGGGGCGAAACTTTAGTTGCCGCACCGAGTACTTATCACCGGGGCGCGGGGACAGTTGGGTCGGGCACTGGTAAAGATGTTTTCGACGCGGCTGGAGGTGCTGCCCACGGCCCACGTCCCGGCCGGCGACGGTGTGCCGGCCTGTGATGTCACCGATTGGCAACAGGTGCAGGCTACCGTGTCCGACTTCAGTCCGGATGTCATCATTAACCTTGCAGCACTCACGGATGTGGACCGCAACGAACGGGAACCGGAGCTGGCCAAACGAGTCAACACCACGGGTGTTGAGCATCTGCTTTCAGCCTGTGAGCAATCAGGTGCCCGCCTGGTGCAGCTGAGCAGCGACTATGTCTTTGACGGCCAGGCCGGACCCTATCTGGAGGATGATGCTCCAGCGCCGCTGAATGTTTATGGCCGGTCAAAACTGGAGGCGGAGACGCTGGTAATGGCCGGCAATGGGCATCTCGTGATTCGGGCCAACGTCCTGTTTGGCCCCGACCTCGATTCGGATGCAAATTTCATTGGCTGGGTCGCGGGCTCACTCAGGAAGGGGAATCGGATTCGGGTGGTGGATGACCAGATCGGTAATCCCACCCTTACCACCCACCTGGCCGAGGCGATCGTTGCGGCCGTTGAGCAGGATGCTGTCGGGCTTTATCATTACGGGGGCTTGGAATTTGCCAGCCGGTTTGCCTTTGCCCGGGAAATTGCCCGGCATGCTAAGTTGCCGATGAAACTGATTGCACCCGTGGCAACAGCCGAGCTGAATCAATTGGCGCCCCGGCCCCTTAAGAGCGGTCTGGTCTGCAGCAGGATGAAAATGGAACTGAAGGTTCAAAATGCAACCCTCGATCAGGCGCTGGCAGAGGCATTTTCCGTGAACTAGGTCATGGCAACTTCACCAGCAGATATGAAAGCATTGGTCATCACGCCCACCTATAACGAGCGGGAGAATATCCCGATGCTGCTCGACCGCATTCAACAGGCCGCCCCCGGCATCCACGTTTTGGTGGTCGATGACAATTCTCCTGATGACACCAGCGGTTATGTTCGCGAAAGGGCCCTGAAAGACGGCTGGATACACCTCATTGAGCGACCCAGCAAGATGGGGTTAGGCACCGCCTACTGCACCGGCTTTCTCTGGGCGCTGGAACGGGACTACGCCGCCATTATCCAGATGGACGCCGACCTGTCTCATGATCCCGAACAGATCCCTACCCTGCTGGGCCTGCTCCATGAATACGATCTGGTCATCGGCAGCCGCTATATCAAGGGCGTAAATGTGGTCAACTGGCCGCTGGGCAGACTGATCCTGAGTTGGTCGGCCAACATGTATGCGAAGATCCTCACCGGTGTGCCGGTGTGGGATCTCACCGGCGGCTACAAATGCTGGAAGCGAGAAGTGTTGGCCAATCTGGACATCCCCTCCATCAGATCTGAAGGCTACTCGTTCCAGATCGAGACGACCTTCAGGGCTCACTACCAGGGCTACCGCATCGTGGAGTCGCCCATTGTATTTGTGGATCGCACGGAGGGGTCCTCGAAAATGTCTCGGGGCATTATCTTCGAAGCGGTCTGGATGGTACCCAGACTGAGGCTCACCCGACTGTTGGGGCGCTTGCGCAGCTCCCGTCGCAAGCCAACCCGTTTAAGCGGCCATCCTAAGCCATGACGCTGTCCGTCATCATTGTCAGCTACAATGTGCGCGAGTTCGTCAAGCAGTGTCTCACGGCGCTGGGCCGGGCGCAATTTGACGGCGACCTGGAAATTCAGCTGGTGGACAACGACTCCTCGGATGGGACCGCCCAGATGGTGCGGCAGCTGTTTCGTCACGTCAGCGTCATTGAGAACGGTCAGAACCGGGGCTTTGCCGCTGCCGTCAATCAGGGCGTAGCCGGCACCTCCGGCGAGATGGTGCTCCTGCTGAATCCCGATACCATCGTCGGGGAACAGTCGTTGCAGGTGTTGGTGGACTACCTGAGGGGCCATCCGGAGGTTGGGGCGGTGGGGCCCAAAATACTGGATAGCGACGGCCTCTTGCAGCTTTCAGCCCGGCGCAGTTTTCCGGGCCCGTGGGTGGCATTTGTCCACCTTTCCGGCCTTGGCCGGCTGTTCCCCCGCAGCCGACTTTTCGGACGCAACAACTACACGTACCTCGATCCTGACAGCACGGCGGAAATCGATGCCGTGAGTGGCTCCTGCATGTGCATGCCCCGCACGATCATGGAGGAAATCGGTCCTTTTGACGAGACCTTTTTCATGTTTTGGGAGGATACCGACTACTGCTACCGTATCCACGAGGCGGGATACAAGGTGGTCTACCATCCGGCCACCAAGATTGTCCATTACAAAGGAGAGAGCGTCAGGACCGATCCCCTCTATAACCTGCGCGCTTTCCACGACGCCCTGATCGCATTTTCCCGGAAGCACGCGGCCTTCGTCGGGGGTGGTCTCGGACTGCTGGCTCTGCGGCTGATCATCCGGTTGCGCATAGGTTTTGCGTACGTCCGCAGCTATGTGGCTACATTCTCTTCGCTCTTCATCGACACCGCGGTTATCGGCGCCGCGTTCTTTGCGATGATCTTGGTGCGCTTCCTGCCCGACCCTGTATTTCGGACCCGGGAAATGCTTGTCCTCTACGTCCCGGTCGTCGCGGTGTACTTGCTGCTCTGGCTGGCTTTCGGCGCGCTGTTTCAAATCTACGGTCGCTACGTCCTTAGTTACAGCCGCGCCCTCATCGCCTCCGTGGTGGGCTTTCTGGTCATCGCGACGCTCACTTACGTCGTGCGTCAGGTGGCCTATTCACGGGTGGTGCTGGTGTCTGCCTCGGCTCTGGTGGCCGTGCTGCTGCCGGGCTGGCGACTGCTTGTTCACCTGCGCCAGGCAACCCACAAGGTGGGGGACCACCATCGGGCCTACCGGCCTTCCATATTTTCCCGCCGCGCCGTGATCCTGGGGACCACAGCCGAGGACCGGCGCATTGCGAACCTGATTCTGCGGCGCCCCGATACCGGCATCGATCCTCTGGGATTTGTTGAGGGTGAGGAAGCCCAGCATGTCCATGGGGAGCCGTTGCCATTGCCGATCCTGGGACGCACCAGCGAGCTCCGTGAACTGGCCGTCCGCCATCGGTTTCAGGAGGTCATCGTGGCGGGGGAGAGCTACACAAATCAGCAGTTGATGGCCCTGCTGGAGCAGACGCGCGACAGGCGGCTCCTGTTCCGGATTGTGCCCCATAAGGACGATATTATGCTGGGCAAGGCCAACGTGGAGTACATCGGCAATTTGCCCTTTGTGAACGTGGAGGCGACGCTCTATCATCGCATGCACCTGCTCTCTAAACGCGCCTTTGACCTGTTGGCCGCCGGGATACTGATTCTCCTGCTGCTCCCCGTGTGGCCGCTGCTGGGGCTGGTCTATGGCTTGGAGCGGACCAGCGTCTGGCTCCGCGATGGCGGGCAGGCAAAAATGTGGGTGCTGCGGCGTGGTGGTGCGGGCCTCAGGAAATTGCCCCTTTTATGGTCCATCTTTCGGGGCGAGCTCAGTTTTGTAGGTGGCGATCTGGTAGACGCTGGTCAGCCGGACCCTCACTTGCTGTTCAAGCCTGGCATCACCGGTCTGGGGCAGCTGGGGCCTGCGGATGTCCAGCCGGAGGTAGCCGCGAGCTATGATCATTATTATCTTCAGCACCAGTCGCTTACCTTGGACCTGGAAATCATTCTGAAGACGCTGCTGAAGATCTGAGGGCGGCCATGGAAATCCAACTTCAGCGGGGAGCGCATGGTCTTACTATTCGGTCAGCCCGCATGAGTGCAGATGTGGCTTCGCTCGCCCTTTTCCGGCCGTCATAAGCCACTGGCATTTCGGCGGCAAAAAGTGATAACCTTGCAGCCTTATGGCGAATAAGTATCTACTCCAGTTCGAAAGGCCCCTGATGGAATTGGAACAGGAGATCGAGGCTACCAAGCTCACGGCTCTGGAGCGTGGCATCGATATGAGCGGGGAGATTGAGGTACTGCAGGCCAAGCTGGACCGCGAGGCGAAGAGTTTTTACCAGAATCTCACCCGCTGGCAGCGCGTTCAGATGGCCCGTCACCCCGAGCGTCCCTATACCCTGGACTATGTGAAGGGTATTACCGACTGGAGCTTCGAGCTGCACGGTGACCGTCACTATGCCGACGATAAGGCGGTGGTGGGAGGGCTGGCCGAGATTGATGGCGAGCGGGTAATTTTCATTGGCCAGCAGAAGGGGCGCGGTACCCGCGATAACGTCTATCGCAATTTCGGCATGCCCAATCCGGAGGGCTATCGTAAGGCCATGCGTCTGATGGGACTGGGCGCCAAGTTCAAACGGCCGGTCATCTCCTTTATCGACACGCCCGGTGCCTATCCGGGCATAGGCGCCGAAGAACGGGGTCAGGCGCAGGCCATCGCACAAAATCTCATGTTTATGTCGACGTTGCCGGTGCCGGTGATCGTCATTGTCATTGGCGAAGGTGCTTCCGGCGGCGCTCTCGGGATGGGCGTTGGGGATCGCCTGATCATGCTGGAAAACACCTGGTTTTCCGTGATCTCGCCCGAGGGCTGCGCATCCATATTGTACCGCGATGCAAGCAAGGCCGAAGAAGCCGCCGATGCCATGCGCGTTACGCCAAAGGACCTGGTTGAGATGGGTATCTGCGATCGTATTTTGCCCGAACCCCTGGGCGGCGCACATCGGGACGTGGACGCCATGATGGTTACCATGAAGCAGGCAGTCCTGGAGACGCTGGCAGAGCTCCGCGACATGCCCGCCGACGAGCTCGTGGCTGCCCGCATCAGGCGTTACGAGCAACTGGGCAAGTGGCAGGAATAAACCTTACTCACCGGCATCAGCTGCGGGTGATATATGCCCACACCGACCGGATGAATGTGGTCTACTACGGCCGCTACTTTGAGTATTTTGAGGCTGCCCGAGCCGCCTTTCTCCGGCGCATAGGTATTCCATACGAGCAGCTCGAGCAGCAGGGGTACCACCTGCCTGTGGTGGAGAGCCATTGCAATTACTTAAGACCTGCCACCTACGGTGACCTGGTCACCATTGTCACCCGCCTGGATCAGGAGCCCACCGCGAAGATCAGGCTGGATTACCTGGTCTACCGGGATGACGAAGAACAGATTATCGCCAAGGGCTATACCGTCCACTCCTTTGTGAATCAGGACCTGAGGCCGGTGCGGGCACCTGACGTGTTTATGGCCTGCGTGCGCAGGCATGCCGGCCAAGCATTGGAAGGGGAGGACGTGGCGGACGACACATGAGCACTATCGGTACCGCGGCTAAACACTGGCCAAAGGAGCCGTTCGAACGGAGCCGCCAGGGCTTCCAGAAGCTGCGCGATGCGTACCTGGATGAGATGGAGCGACTGCGCCAGGGGGGCGGGGATCGCGCCATCGAACGGCAACACGGGAAGGGCCGCCTCACTGCCCGGGAGCGCATCGAGCGGCTGAGCGACCCCGACTCCCCTCTGCTGGAATTCGGCCTGTATGCTGCCCACGGCATGTACGAGGAGTATGGCTCGCCGGCGGCGGCGGGCATCATCACTTGCGTCATCAAGGTGGCCGAGCGCGACTGCGTGGTCGTGGCCAACGATGCCACGGTCAAAGCCGGTGCCTACTTCGAGGTAACCCTCAAGAAAAACCTGCGCGCCCAGCAGATCGCACTGGAAAATCACCTGCCAATTATTTACCTGGTGGATTCAGCCGGGGTCTTCCTGCCGCTACAGGAGCAGGTGTTCCCAGATGAGGCTCATTTCGGGCGCGTGTTTTACAACAACGCTCGTCTGTCGGCGCTAGGCATTCCGCAGATCGCTGCCGTGATGGGGCCCTGCGTCGCTGGGGGCGCCTACCTGCCGGTGATGTGCGACAAGTTCATCATGGTGGAAGGGGCCTCGATGTTCCTGGCAGGCCCCGCACTGGTGAAAGCTGCCATTGGTCAGGAGATCGACGAAGAGGCATTGGGAGGCGCCACCACGCACAACGCCCGGTCCGGCACCGCCGACTACCATGAACCCGATGACGAGGCAGCCCTACGGCGCATCCGCAGCCTGCTGGGGACCATCAACTTGGCCAGTGAGCGGGCCTTTCGGCGCGACGATACAGAGAAGCCCCGATTTCCCGCTGATGATATCGACGGACTCATCTACCCCACCGAGACCAGCCAGTACGACATGCGCGAAATCCTGGCCCGCCTCCTCGATGAGAGCGAATTTGAGGAGTATAAGGCAGAGTACGGTAAGACGCTAGTCTGTGGTACCGCTCGCCTGGGTGGTTACCCGGTTGGGATTGTGGCCAGCCAAAAGCTGGCGCAGCGAACTGTGCAGGGCGAAATGCAGCTGGGTGGCGTCATCTATTCCGAGTCGGCGGACAAGGCCGCCCGCTTCATCATGAACTGCAACCAGGACCGCATTCCCCTGCTGTTCTTCCAGGACGTGAACGGCTTCATGGTTGGCCGCGACGCCGAGTGGGGTGGCATCGCCAAGGACGGAGCCAAGCTGGTCAACGCCGTGGCCAACAGCGTGGTGCCCAAAATCACGGTGGTGGTAGGAGGGAGCTATGGCGCCGGCAATTACGCCCTGAGTGGTCGGGCCTACAATCCCCGCTTCATGTTTGCCTGGCCCACCGCCAGAATCGCCGTCATGGGAGGCGCACAGGCCGCCAACACGTTGGCAGACATACGGCTGGCAAAAGTGAAGGACGCCACTGCCGAGGACCGGGCAAGCATTGTGGCCGAGGTCAAGGCGCGCTACAAGGAGCAATCCGACCCGCGCTACGCGGCCGCACGGCTGTGGGTGGACGAAATCATTATGCCTGCCGACACCCGGGACGTGCTCATCCGCTGTCTGGAACTCTGTGATCACCAGACCCAGCTGCCGGCGCCCAACTTCGGCCTGTTGCAGGTGTAGGAAAACCGTTCTAAGATCAGGAAGTTTGTCGCAAGCTAATCGGGGACCGTGACCGTAGCCGGGAAACCGGGCTTGGAATTGCCTCCGGGAACATTAAACAGTATTTTGAAAAAGACAGGACTCAGGACAAAACAGCATGGGTAAGAATGTGAAGTACGTGGTGGTAATTGAGAAATCAGATAAGAACTATGGTGCTTATGTTCCCGACCTGCCGGGTTGTGTGGCAGTGGGCGAGACCAGGGAAGAAGTGCTCAGGCTGATCCACGAAGCCATCGAACTTCACCTACAGAGTATGCGGGAAAGCGGCGAACTTGTCCCTCCACCCGCCACCACGGCAGAGTCGGTTGAGTTCTGAGCCCCCGCCCAACATCGGCCTGTTGCAGGTATAGTAAGGCACCATGACTATGCTGGGCGCTGGGCAGACTCGCCATGGGAATTGGGTGGTACTAACGGCATGGGTCGCGCTGCTGCCGGGAGTCGAACTGATGCGTGGGCAGGAACTGACCGTTCAACCCATTGCGTTCGCCATGCATCGATCCACGGGTGGGCTGTGGCAGCGCGAGGCAGCACCGATCTCCTTTGCAGGCATTGGGGCCCGAGCGACGGCCAGCTATGGTCGCTGGTCGCTTACATCTGAGGCGGTGAACATGCGCTTTGTCGGTGAAGATGCATTGGATTTGCCCAACCGCTTTATGCCCGAACAGGGCTTTTCCTGGCAGTCCCGCAGCGCCGGCAGAGCGGAAGAATTTGATACCGACCACGCCAACGCCAAGATCAGTTACGACGCCGGACGCCTCATTGCCTTTGCCGGGAAATTTTCCCAGTCCTGGGGGCCGGGGCTGCATTCGTTGACGCTTTCCCAGAAGCCACCCTCTTATCCCCAGTTTGGTTTTGACTGGCAAGTGCTGGAGCGACTGCATTTCTCATATATGCATGCACAGCTGGTCAGTGGTCTGGTGGACTCGTCACGCGATTTTGGGGACTTGCTGGGAGGCCGGTTCATTCAGCAGCCGCGCTTTCTGGCGGCCCACCGCCTGGATGTGGATCTATTTGAGACACTTACCCTGGGATTGACCGAGTCGGTGGTATACGGGGGTCGGGGGATGGAAACCATTTATCTGATTCCCTTCGTGTTCTACTGGTCGGCCCAGCACAACCTGGGCGACCTTGATAACCTACAGATGAGTGCCGACCTTACCTGGCGGCCTTCATCTGACTTGAAGGTGTACGGCGTATTTGTCATGGATGAGTGGACCCCAGGCCGCACATTCAGCGAGGACGACCACAACTGGTTCGCCTGGCAGGCGGGTCTGGCCGGGCGTTCGCTGCTGGCTAACAGTGACCGTCTGATTATTGAAGCCAGTTGGACCGATCAGCGGGTCTATCGCCACAGGGTGCCGGTAAACGACTATTACAGCCATCGCTACCCGTTGGGGCATTGGACCGGTCCCCACGCTCAGTCGCTCTATGCAGCCTATGTCTACCCGCTGGCAGGCATGCGGCTCATGGGCAGTTACCTGTATGCCAAACGTGGCGAGGTCACGGAGCAGATGACGATTGACAAATATAGAAATATGAGGCCTGATCGGTTTTCCGGACCGGTGAAAGCTTTCGAAAGCATCGAATTGAAATTGGGGCGGAGAATTTACCGGGACCTGTGGGGACTGCTGGGGGTTAGTGTTATCACTTGGACAGACGATGCAGCCCTAGACCACCCTACAGAACTCACCAAAACATCCATCAACCTGGGCTTCTATTATAATTTCAACCTGAAAAGCTATGACATATCGCTCATACAGCCCCACTGACGGCCCGGATCTACTCCGCGGGGGGAGGTATCCGTCATGATTCTGTTGACCATTGCCGCTGTTACGCTGGCTTACGCGATTTTTCTGCTCTGGCTGCGGCTGGGGCTGGCTATCGTATCCGCTGCCGGCAGTAGCCCCTATGCTCCCAAGATCAGCATCGTTGTGGCGGCCCGCAACGAAGCAAAAAATATTGCCAACTTGCTGGCGGCGCTGAGAAAACAGGACTATCCCCAAAAGGACGTGGAGATTATCGTCGTTGATGATGGCAGCACCGATGGCACGTATGAGATTCTTAGCCGCGAAGCCGCCAGCATGCCTCAGCTGCACCCTGTCCGCCTCGGCGAAGTGCCGAACGGCTGGGCGCCCAAGAAGTGGGCACTGACAACCGCCATTGAACGTTCGAAGGGCGAGATCATCCTAGCCACTGATGCTGATTGTGAGCCGGTGCCTGGATGGGTAGGCTCGCTGGTTGCGGCTCTGAGCGAGCCAGCGGTGGGGTTCGTATTTGGGCCCGCACCCCTGGTGTCCAGCCGGAAAACTCTGTGGCACGAGGCCCTGTTGCTGGACAGCTGTGCTATCGATGCTCTGGCTGCTGGGGGTACCGGTGTCGGGCTGGCCCTCACCTGTACCGGTCGCAATCTCGCCTTTCGACGCACCGCGTTCGACGATATCGGTGGCTACCAGGGCATCGAAGGGTTTGTGTCCGGCGACGACGACTTGCTGCTGCACAAGTTCGCCGCTACGGGGCGCTGGGGGATTCGGTTCGCGCTCTCCGGCGACACGGTTGTGCCCAGTCCGCCCCCGGCAACTCTGGGGACGTTTATCCGGCAGCGGCTTCGTTTTGCGTCCAAGGGCCGCTCCTATTTTGGCATGGCTACAGGGCCCTACTTCAAGGCCCTGCTGACACTGATTTATCTTGCAAATCTGGGTGCCGTCGTCAGCTCCGCGGTCTTTGTATTTTCCTTGCAACTGACATGGCTTTTGCCCATCGGTGTAAAGTTGGCGGCAGAAGCCCTCCTGGTACTCCCGTACCTTCAGAAAATCGGGTTGCGGGTGCGGACGTTCACGTTTATCGTTACGGGCCTTCTGCATCCCTTCTACGTTGTGATCATGGGCGCATGGGGCAATTTCGCGAAGGTTAGCTGGAAAGACCGACAGTTCGGGGGAGCCGTCGTGTCGCGGGAGGCCAGCAAGAGGCCGGGCTAGGGTCCTCTATGGCTGATCTCGTTCGCATCGGCAACGGCCAGGGATTCTGGGGAGACTCGGTGGACGCACCTTACGAGCTCGCCACCGGAGGCCCGCTGGACTACCTCACCCTGGACTATCTGGCCGAAGTCACCATGTCGATCATGCAGCGGCAGAAGCGCCGCAACCCGCAGCAGGGTTACGCACGGGACTTTGTGGAGCTCCTCCACCGCGTGCTGCCGGTCTGCCGGGAGCGGGGCATCAAGATCATCGCTAACGCCGGGGGGGTGAACCCGGAGGCCTGCCTGGAGGCTTGTCGAGAGGTGGTTACCGGGCTGGGACTTAGGGGCATTCGGTTTGGACTGGTGACCGGCGATGATATCCTCCACCGTTTGCCCGATCTGCTGGCCAAGGGAGAAGGCCTGGCCAACATGGATACCGGCGAGCCGCTGGCGGGCGTCCTCGACCAGGTCGTCTCCGCCAACGTGTATCTGGACACCTTCGCCATCGCCGAGGCGCTGGATGGCGGTGCAGACATTGTCATCACCGGTCGGTGCACCGACCCTGGACTGGTGCTGGGGCCGCTGATCCATGAGTTTGGCTGGGGGCGTGAGGAGTGGGATTTTCTGGCCACAGGCACCGTGGCGGGGCATATCCTGGAGTGCGGTGCACAGGCCACCGGGGGCATCTTCTCCCGCTGGCAGGAAGTCCCCGATCTGGCCAACATCGGCTACCCTATCGCCGAGGTGTCCCCGGAGGGGCAGGTGACCATTACCAAGCACGAGGGCACCGGTGGCCTGGTCTCCGTGGACACCGTGACCGAGCAACTGGTCTACGAGCTGGGCGACCCCCGCCAGTTCATCACCCCTGATGTGGTGGTGGATTTCACCAGCATTCAGTTGCAGCAGGAGGGCCCTGACAGGGTGCGCGTATCCGGGGTGCGCGGCTCACCGGCTACCGACACCTACAAGGTGTCCATCAATACCGCCCGTGGGTGGAAGGCCAGCGGACAGCTCACGATCTCTGGTCCGGAGGCCCGGGCCAAAGCCGAAATGGTTGCTGAAATCATCTGGTCGCGCCTCAGTTCGGCAGGCTTCGAGTTTGACGAAACCTCCACGGAAATCATGGGTGGCCATCAGAGCGGGACAACTACGTCGAAAGGGGCCGGCGGCAATGGCAAAACTGCCCAGGAGCGAGTGGCATCACTTGTGCTCATGCTGGGGGTCAGGGATGGGAATCGGGCCAAGGTGGAACGCTTTGGCAAGGAGCTGGCTCCGGTGATCTCCAACGGTCCACCGGGCATTACGGGGTTTGCCGGAGGCCGCCCCAAACCCCGGGAGGTCATTGCCTTCTGGCCGGCACTCATCAGCAAGCAGCAGGTGCAGGCACAGGTGGTAGTGACTGGCCTATGATGGGCTACCGCCAACATTGCAGCGACGAACAGGCTTGACTAGGACCTAAATATAGACCATATTCAGGTCGATATAAATCGGACACGGAACTATGAAGCCCAGCGAAGCCATTAAACCCATCAGTTATCTCAAAGCCCACGCCGCAGAAGTTATCAAGGATATCGTGGACCACCAGAAGGCGATGATCATCACCCAAAACGGGGTACCGAAAGTGGTGGTTCAGGATGTGTATAGCTATGAGCGCAATCAGGAGAGCCTTGCCCTGCTGAAGATGCTGGCCCAGAGCAGCCGCAGTTTGAAGGAGGGCAGGTTCAAGCCGGCCCAGGCAGCCTTTGACCATCTGGCCAGCCGCATCAACACTCAGTAGCTGGCGTGCCTTACGCGGTCTATATCCTCGCGCAGGCTGAGGATGACCTGTTTGACGTCTATCGGCATGTAGCCTCGGCGGACTCTGAGCAAAAGGCGGATCGGTTAATCCAGAAACTTCGGGCGCTGTGTCTCGATCTTGCGGAACTACCTGAGCGCGGCCATGTGCCCCCCGAACTTGAATTCATCGGCGTATTGGACTACCTCGAGGTCCACGACAAGCCCTATCAGGTCATCTACCAAGTGATTGGCGAGCAATTCTATGTGCATGCCGTCATTGACGGGCGCAGGGACCTCCCGGAACTACTTGAGCAACGACTATTGCGACCATGAAATCCTTCCCTTTAAGCGCCCTGGCCCATGCCCGTTCGGGGGACAAGGGCGCCAGCTCCAACATCGGGCTGATCGCCTACACTCCTGAGATATATGCCTTCCTGAAAGGTCAGCTCACGCCCGAGCGGGTGAAAGCCTACTTTGCCGGAATAGTCCGGGGAAAAGTGGTGCGCTACGAGCTGGACAACCTCTTGGCACTCAACTTTATCCTGGGCGACTCCCTCGGCGGGGGCGGCTCGGAGTCGCTGCTCAACGATGCCCAGGGGAAGACCCATGCCCAGAAGCTCCTGACCCTGGAGCTGCAGGTCCCCGACGACCTGAAATTACCGCCGGGCCGGTTAAAGGATTAGCGGGACCAGCACCAGTTATGCCAGCCCAGTTGTGGGATTACGTACGGGTCGACCGCGACGGCTGGATTGCCATCCTGACTCTTTCCCGGCCGCCGGTCAACGCTCTGTCTCAGCCTATGGTGGCCGATCTCAGCGCGGCAGCGGGCGTCCTGGCGGAGATGGATCGTGCCAGTGTGGTGCTGGTCCGCTCCGCTCTGCCCCACTTTTGCGCCGGCGCCGATCTGAAGGAGCGCGAGCAGCTGCCTCAGGAGCAGGTGGCAGGAGCGGTAGCGGCTATCAAGGCCAGCCTGGATGCCATTGCGCGGCTTCCCCAGCCCACCATTGCCGCGGTGGGCGGTGCAGCCACGGGCGGCGGGGCGGAGTTGGCCCTGGCCTGTGACCTGCGCATCATGGCCGAGGACGTCCGGTTTGGCCTGACGGAAACAAAATTGGGCGTCATCCCCGGGGCTGGCGGCACTCAGCGGCTGGCCCGGATCGTCGGGCCGTCCAAAGCGAAAGAGCTGATTTTCACCGCAGCCACGCTGGATGGGGCTGCCTGCTACGACCTTGGACTTGCTAACCGGTTGACGAGGCCGGAACTGCTGGACGAGGCGGCCAGGTCATTTGCCGGCGAATTGGCACGCAATGCACCGCTGGCGCTACGCGCCGCCAAGCAGGCCATTCTGGAGGGGCTGGATCTGCCGCTCAGGGAAGGATTGTTGGCGGAGGCAAAGGCCTATGCAGGCTTGGTTGGCACCCGGGACCGTAATGAGGGGCTCAAGGCGTTTCTTGATAAGCGGCCGCCCGAGTGGCGCGGGAAATAGCAGCCGTTAATAAAAGTAGCTGCGGTTATCCACGATCTTGGCCTGTTTCCTCAAATCGGCCAGCCATTCCGCCCAGACTGCATTGACCTTGCGCTGATACAGGCTGCTGTGCTCAGCTGCTCGCTGGCCAGGGTAGGCCGACCAGTCTGCCTTTTCAAGCGCTACCAATTTCACAATAGCCTCCCCGCGCTCCAGCGCAACGACCCGGCTCACCTCCCCGGACACAAGCGTTTTGAGCACGCCGGTGAGCGTGGGGCTACGGCCGAGGCCGGCGAAGCTTCCGTTCAGGTTTGCCGTTACGTCTGTGGAGACCTTGGCCTCGGGGACCGAGTCCGCGATAGCCTGCCAACTGACCCCGCCGGCCAACTGCCTTTGAATGTTGGCCATGATGAGCTCGACCTGTTCCTTGGCCGCCTCCTCTAGGGCTAGGCGGCTGAGGGTAGCGCGCACCTCGTCCAGGGGCTGAACGCCCGCCTTCCGAATACCCGTGAGAGTGGCCACAATATAGCCCTGGTCATTCTCCAGGACGTCCGATAACTCGCCAATCTCGGCCTGATAGGCAAACCGTACCGCTGATCGTAGACGTCCAACGGGGGGTGGCAGAAGGGAGGCCGCCCGCTCCAGAGGCTGCGCGGTGAGGGCGCTCAGCTCATAAATTTGCAGGGCTCGTTCAAAAGTGGAGTCTACGGCGTCGAAGGCAAACAGGCTTGCCTGGCTCCGTATATCGTTCAGCGTCTGCGAGCTGACGTTGACGTTCAACAGGATGTGCCTGGCATTCAGCCGAGTTTCATCACCCTCATCTTTGCGTTCCTGGACTTTGATGACGTGATAGCCGAACTGGGTTGCCACCGGCCCGACGATCTCACCCTGCTGCGCGGCGAAGGCAGCTGCATCGAAGGGCGCCACCATCTGGCCACGGCCAAACCAGCCCAGGTCGCCACCGCTGGGCCCAGAACCGGGATCATCGGAATACTCCAGTGCCAGGTCGGCGAAATCCTCCCCCGCCTGCGCCCGGGCGATCAGAGCGGCTGCCAGTTCGCGTACTTCGGCTGAATCGGCCGCGCCGGGAGACTTGGCCCAGAACACGTATTCCAGGATACGGGTTTCGGGCTGCTCGAAGCTGTCGCGGTCACGCCGGTAAATTGCCTCCAGATCGTCCTCGCTGATGGCCAGGTCGTCAGTATTGATAGAGCCTGTGGGCACATAGATGAAGTCGATGGTGGCCTGGGAATTAGCCTCATACCAGCTTGCCTTTACCTCCTCTTCAGAGGTGAAAGCCACGGCCCGCACCAGTTGGTTCATTTTTTCGCCCGGCAGGATGTTTGCGAGATAGTACTCTACCTCGCCCCACTCCTGGCCAACGGGATTGTTCAGGGCCTGATAGTATTTGCCCGGGTCAAACTCACCATCCGTCCGAAAGCCCTCGTTCGTGGTGATTATATCGGGGGGATAGTTCTGCAAAATGTAGTAGATCTCGTCCCCGGCGGTGGCCAGCCGGCGGCGGTCGATTTCCCCGCCCAGAAGAAGGGAATTGACGATATTATCCCAGGCCTGGCTTTCAGCCTGGTCGACCTGCCGGTCAGTGAGTTCACCGAATTGATCCCGCAGCTGCTGGGAGCGAAAGCTGATCGCCTGGTTCAACTGCTCCACCAGGATACGCTCCGAGTTCACAGCCCCCACAACTCCCGCCGACAGTCCACCGCCTCCGGCCCCGCTGGTCAGGTTGCTGCCGAAAATCTGGTCGATGACGTTGGCTCCCCCGACGAGTCCACCCAGGGAGAGGCTCAGGATGAAGATGGCCAGGAAGGCCCACAAGATGACCTTCTGGCGTTCACGTATGGTAGTTAGCGTTGCCACGAATAGAAACTCCGCGTTCCCGCAGGCCGAATGATCGCGTCTACCGGTCTGCGCGTCCGTTGGACTGTCCGGCGGAAGTTACCGCGCCGTGGGAGCCAAATCAATTTAGCGTGGCTGGAAATCTGGCGCAATCGGGCTGCCATCAGTCCGGCCGCCGCCTCCCGAGTCCCGAAGCTTCGGGACGGGACAAGTTCCCCGCCGTTGGCGGGACAGGCCGGTGGGACTAAGCGGGACGAAGCGGGGTACGGTCATGTTGGTATCACTTCGGTATCACTCTGGTATCACTTCGGTATCACTTTGGTATCACTTCGGTATCATGCTCCCCGTCGGTGGACGTGATACCGCCCCCCCTGGGGGGGGTCGTGGCGGCTATGGGATGTTGGATGGCGGATGCTGGAGGTCCGCTGATGGATCGGGAGGTTCCGCCCACAGTGAGGGGGCGGTCAGGGGCCGAATGTTTTGGCAGCGCATGCCCGAAGCTACGGTGCCGGCGGGCAGCGTGGGGCGCGGGGTTTGACGCGCTGAGTGTGCCCCGACCCATCCCGCTCACTGCGCGAGACCCCCGCTCCACAGCTGGAGCGGGGCAGGCGAAAGGGAGCTACTTCAGTAGCACCATCTTTCTGTTGGCCACAAAGCGCTCACCCGTCTTGATAGAGGTGGCCACAAGCCGGTAGATGTAGATGCCGGCGGGGACGGCCTGGCCGGCCTCATTGCGACCATCCCAGACTACCTGCAGGTGGCCGGGCTGCTCCTGTGTGTCCCAGCGGTGCAGT
>JADFSS010000014.1 GCA_022560655.1 Candidatus Neomarinimicrobiota bacterium | reverse complement strand
ATTGTTGTGAGGCAGGACGTAAGCCTGTTTCAGCCCAGGCCAGCCGTCGCGCCGGTCCAAGAACTCGTTTGCAAAACCGAACGCCAGTCGTGGATGTCGCTTCAGATCAGAAATCTTGCGGATGCCAAGCCGCTTTGCCACGTCCTCTTGCATGCCAATCTCGTACGAATTATCGAACCCGAGTGGTTCCGATATGCGAAGGCCTCGTTTGGCAAGCGCCTTTCGGATAGACGCCAAGTCCTTTAGCGAGTCGTCTTTCAATATGTCCTTGACGATCGTGCCCGTGTAGTCGGGATAAATGTCGATGCTGCCGTTTTCGAGATTGTCGAAAACGAAGCCCGTACCCCCCAGTTGCTCTTTGTGATCCACTTTGAACCCGGCGTGTTCAGCCGCCTGCTTGACGATTTCTCCCAAGATCACAGATTCGGTAAACGCCTTGGAAGCGACCGTGATCTTCACATCCGCCGGTTGGCCCGCCGAAAGAATTGAGAGAACGATGAAGGCGGCATTCATTGGTGCGGTCCCCGCAACGATTCGAGTGGACTTCGCTGAGCATTGATGAACCGCGATACAAACTCTTCCTTTGGCGAGCGAACCAGCTCCTCCAAAGTGCCACGCTGAACGATTTCGCCATCCTTCAAGACACAGATCAGGTCGGCAAGGTGCCCTGCCTCGCCGATATCGTGAGTGACCAGAACAACCGTCTTGTTGAGTGCCCGAAAGATTTGGCGTAGTTCCTCCTGCAGTTCAGAACGAATCAGGGGATCGAGAGCACCCATGGGCTCGTCGAGTAGCAAAACGTCGGGATCCAGAAAGAGCGCACGAATCAACGCGACGCGTTGTCGCTGACCACCTGAGATCTGGCTGGGATATCTCTCGAGCGCGTCAATCGGAAAGTGCGTTAACTCAGCGAGTTTTTGTAACCGATCGCGGATTCGGTCTTGATCCCAGCGAAGATAGCGAGCGAGCAGCGTCACGTTTCCGTTGACCGTCAGATGAGGAAACAGGCCACCGTCCTGAATCATGTAGCCCATGCGATGCCGCTGGTCGCATACGTTCTTGGCCGTCAACTCTTCGCCATTGAACAAAACCGATCCGGTGTCAGGGCGGATGAGCCCCACCATCAGTCGCAAGATTGTCGACTTTCCACAACCGCTGGGCCCAATCAGCGCCGTTGTTTTACCTCGCGGAATCGCCAAGTCAGTGGGCTGCAGAGCCTGAGTTTTTCCAAATGCCTTGCTGGTGCCGCGCAGTTCAAACATCAGATCACTTGGAATCAGCAGCCCGGCTGCTAGCCTCAGGCTTCGCCGCAAAATCTAACTTGTGACTGTTGCTCGACTCTCCGAGTCGAGTATTCACGACTCGGAGAGTCGAGCAACTGTGATTGACCACTAACCTTAGCCTCGCAAGACGAGTGAAACGTCTGACTTCTCACGCACTTCGCCAATCACGCTGGTTGCCGCTGCGCCGGCATCTTTTGCTCGCGCGACCAAGTCTTCCGCTCGATCTTCGGCAACGCTGATCAGCAGCCCGCCAGACGTCTGAGCATCGAAGGCAAACTCCAGACGCAGGGGGTCTGGTTCACCCTCGATGCGCAACATTGGCTCGGCGAAGCCGCGATTGCTGACACTGGCGCGTGTCTTGTTGCCCTGGCGGGCGAGAGCTTCGGCACCCGGCAACAGCGGCAAACGGTGCAAGTCAATAACGATAGTCACATCACTTGCCTGCGCCATTTCGCCCGCATGACCAGCCAAGCCGAATCCGGTGATGTCCGTCGAGGCGCGAGCGCCAACGGCAATCGCTGCTGCGCTGCCGGCCGCGTTCAGCGCCGCCATGCTTTCGCTCGCCGTCGCGATGACATCGTCCGGGCATTTTCCAGCTTTGAACGCGGTCGTGATAAAGCCCGTGCCAAGTGCTTTGGTCAGCACCAACACGTCGCCCGGCCGGAGGAGGCCGGGCAGGTCGCGGATGGAATGATCGCCCAAACTCTCACCCACCTCGAGCAGGCGCGCACTATCCCTCGGCGCCACGGGCCGGCCGGCGATCATCTGGCGCGGCAGATCGAAATCGAAATCAGAGACTTTCATCGCCGTTCAGAGCATCGCCAATCACGGTATCGCCGTTCAGGGCATCGCCGGCAAGTCATCGTCATGCCGGCGCCGCGACCGGCGCCCGCCATTCGGCGGCGACGTCGGCATCGGATTCGCTTGGGGCATGCTGGGCGCGCAAGCGATCGAAATCGCCAGGGTCCATGAGCCGCGTTAGCGCCCACACCGCCATGGCGCGGACCAGGGGAGAGGGGTCGGCGAGCAGGCCGGCGATCACCGGGACCATCGCGGCGTCACCGGAATTCCCCAGCGCGATCAAGACATTGCGGACGAAACGCGCCCGCCCTGTACGTTTGATCGCGGAGCCCGCGAACATCTTGCGGAACCCGGCGTCATCGAGCTTGGCGAGGTCGGCAAGTTTTGGCGCCGTCAGCTCGCTGCGCGGCTCGAAGGCGTACTCCTTGGTCCTGGAGGCGTATTTGTTCCACGGGCAGACCGCCAGGCAGTCGTCGCAGCCATAGATGCGGTTGCCCATGGGTTCCCTGAACTCCCTGGCGATATGGCCCTTATGTTCGATGGTGAGATAGGAGATGCAGCGCCTGGCGTCGAGCCGATAGGGCGCCGGAAAGGCGCCGGTCGGGCAGACGTCGAGGCATCTGTGGCATGACCCGCAATGATCGGCCTCGGCGGCGTCGGGGGGAAGCTCGAGCGTGGTGAAGATTTCGCCGAGAAACAGCCACGATCCGTGTTGGCGCGAGACCAGATTGGTGTGCTTGCCCTGCCAGCCTATCCCGGCCCGCTCGGCCAGGGGCTTCTCCATCACCGGCGCGGTGTCGACGAACACCTTGACGTCGCAGCCGTAGGTCCCGACCAGCCAGCGGCCGAGCGCCTTGAGCCGCTTCTTGGCGACCCCGTGGTAATCCCCGCCCTGGGCATAGACCGAGACGGCGCCGGTATCGGGGCGGTCCAGGGCCGCCAGGGGGTTGAGCGAGGGGCCATAGTTAAGCGCCAGGACGATGACGCTCTTGACCTCGGGCCAGAGATGCTTGGGCTGGGCCCGCGACTCGGCGCGCCGGAAAAGCCAGTCCATGTCGCCGTGAAAGCCGAGATCGAGGTAGCGGGCGAGATTCCGGCCGGCCTCGGCATCCAGCTCCGGCGGCGCGAAACCGGCGGCATCGAAGCCAAGCTGGCGCGCCATGGCGCGGATCGTCGATTTCGCTTCAGCCGATTCCATCATCACCTCTAGGCGCCTGGGCGCTCCTCTCAGGATACCCACCCTGGAACCCCCGGTGCAAGACGGCCGGATTGTGCCGCCGTTGGCGTTTCGCGCGCCCGACGGAGGCTTTGGCATTACCAGTAGTTAACAGATTTTTAGGGCGCCCGGGCCTAAGATTTTGGCGGCCAAGCCATGGAGTTGGAAAGAGTATGCCGTCGAAACAGGGTCTCAAGGGTCTCAGGGCCCGGGTTGCCGAATATTTCTACGAGGACGTGCCGATTGGTCCTGCCAAGGGGCGCAAAGGCAAGGGCGAAGGCACCGCGCCAATAGGGCCAGGCGCCCCGGCGGCCCGGGATGAGTTCAACGAGCGTGCCCGGAAACTGCTCGAGACCTTCCCCGATCCCAAGCTGACGGCCGGGAAGCTCCAGGTGCTGGGGCTCTACGGCCTGCGCAAGCATGCCGCCGCGGAGTGGGATGAAATTTCCGACGAGGTGCAGGATCTCATAGCCACGGCGATGCAGCGCCACCTCCATCCGAGCGACATCTATACCCGCTATGACGACGAAAACTTTTTCGTGCTGTTCTGCCAGCGGGACATCGGCGAGGCCGAGAAGAAGACGTCGACGATCGCCAAGGAGGCGAATTCCTTCCTCAAGCGCTATCTCGCCAAGGCACTGCCCAAGCAAAAGGCGGCGCGCGATGCCATCGACGTTCGTGGCGAGGTCGCCGAGATCGATTGCGCGAATGCGGGGTCGGGCGGGACGATCTTCGATGTCATCGCCAATGGCCTCGGCGTGAAAACCACCGAGCCGGCGGACGGCCCGGTCAACGGCGGCCAGGCGAATGGTGATCTCGTGAACGGCGAGGATGGAGGCCCCGGCCTTTCCCGGCACAACGGTCAGCAGCCTGCCAAAAGCCGCCGTGGAGCCGCCGCCGCCGGCGGCGAGGCCCGCCTCCCGAAGTCGTACGGAGGGCAGGCCGACGAACGGCGCACATACGGCGCGCCCAGGCAACGGGCGCTCCGCGGCCACACATTCAACGGATCGGCGAACGAGTTTGCCGGGGAAGCGGAAGAGCTCCCCCATGACGGCGAGGCCCAAACCGATGCCGCCTTGTCCGCCGCGCCGATCGTCTTCCAGCCGGTTTGGGGGGCGGTGCAGAGCGTCGTCTCCACCTATGCCTGCGCGCTTCCGCCCGCCCCCGGTCCCGCGCCCGCCATGAGCCAGGCCGATCGCGACCGGCTTCTGCTCGGCAATATCATCCGCGGTTTCGAGACCTACGATCACCGTAAGTCATCGGCGCTTCTCATCGCGGCGGTGGATTTCCAGACGCTGACGAGCAAAGACCCGCGCGAGAAGTTCATGGACCTGTGCCGGCGGGTGCCGTCATCCAGCAGAAAATTCATATTGTTCGAGATATGCAATCTGGCCGGATACGCGCCCTGGCCGGAAGCCAACCGGGTGTGGCAGGAACTGCAACCTTACTGTCTTTCGATCATCGTCCGCCTGCCCCTCGCCAATCCGGTCATGGACGGAATAGAGACGCCCAAGCTC
The DNA here is from genome assembly GCA_022560655.1 of Candidatus Neomarinimicrobiota bacterium. Taxonomy (NCBI): domain Bacteria; kingdom Pseudomonadati; phylum Fidelibacterota; species Fidelibacterota bacterium. The sequence continues at coordinate 32,122 of JADFSS010000014.1, read as the reverse complement.
TATGCCTTCTCGACCGATCTCGGTCATCTCGACGGCAAGGGGGCGGCGGGGCGCGCGGACATCGCCGCCTTCGTCGGCGCCGCCGAGGCCAAGGGTCTGAGGACCCTCGCCCACGGGGTAAACAGGGCGTCCGTCGGCAAATGGGCGCTCAGCGCCGGCGTCGCCTACATGAGCGGCGGGGCCATCGCGCCGGCGGACATTTTGCCCAAGCCGACCTACGGTTACGACCCCTTCCGTTAGGTGTTTAGTCCCGGAGTGTGGTGGTATCGATTATACTGAACGATCATCACCGGAGGCACTATGGGACAGGTACTACACGGCAGCGCCAAGACGACGCACGCGATCAGAGCGCAATACAGCGATCTCAACCCAAAGACTGTTATGACGTGGAAGAAGCGGGACTTCGTCGATGACGCTCGGTCGTTTTTTTACGTTGGCGGCATGCTGATAAACACGGACAACCGAACTGTCGATCATCTGAACGTCGCCGTCGCAGGTCTCACTAACGGCGTCCATGATCCGGTCCCAGACACCAGCCTTGCGCCACCGGTTGAGGCGGTTGTAGCAGGTCGTATAGAGGGACCATAGCGTTCCGGCAGATCGCGCCACGGTGCGCCGGAGCGCAACACCCAGAATATGCCATTCAACACCCGCCGGTGATCACCTCGCGGCGCCCCGCGCGGCTTGTTTGGAAGAAGAGGTTCGATGACCGACCATTCAAAGTCCGTCAGATCGTAGCGTCCGCTCGTGTGCAATCTGCCATGGTTTGGAAGCTTGAATCACATTACGGGCGTTCTGTGAATCCCTCTTATGAGTACATGACCTAGCTTCAGTCGAGGAGAGAGACATGGGCCAGGCGCTTACGAAGGAATACTTGAAGAACCTGCAATACGGGACCACGAAGAACCTGGAAGTACGAATCAAAATTCACCAGTTGTTCAGTACCGACCCGGAGAGCTTCCATTCTTGGGTCGGTGGACATTTGAAAATCGACATGGCAATCGATGTTCTTGAAGTTGGCTGTGGCACCGGAATTTTCTGGAAGGAAAACCTCCATCGCCTTCCACAAGGCTCACAACTGCACCTAACGGATTTTTCCGAAGCGATGGTGGAGAAATGCAGGGCGAATTTCGACCGGCCATTCGTCAAGGTTGAGATCGCAGACGTAGAGGCGTTGCCTTACCCGGATTCGAGGTTTGATTTGGTCAACGCCCATCACGTCATTTATCACGCAAGCCATAAGGAGAAAGCGTTCCGAGAAATCAAAAGAGTTCTGAAGCAGGACGGTTATGCGACGATTACAACGAACAGCGCACGTCATATGCGGGTCGTATACGACATCGGCAGGCGGCTCGACCCGAATTTCCCGACGGATCGAATCATCGACAGTTTCACCGAGGAAATTGCCGATGAAATGCTTCCGAAACACTTCTCAGGCATCGAGAAGCATGTTCAGGAAGATCTCCTGAAAGTAGATGATTTACGGTTCCTAATCGAATACGTCGCGTCTGGAGTGACACCTCGGGGCATGAAAGTTGCCGACGATTTCTATGAGCGCTATGCAGCGATCGTAAAAACGGAAATAGACGAAAAAGGTTACTTCGGTATCCCGAAGCGCTCACCACTATATATTTGTCGGGTATAACCCGACCGTCAGGAACGGGCCTGAGATATCGACCTCGGGGGGGTCGCCATCCCACACGGCATCGAGCGAGAGAGACTCGTCCGAGTCGGGATCATCTTCACTGTAGGTCCATTCATCGGACCTGCCGCCCAACCGATAGCCGGCCCCGACGACAATGTCGACCGAGCGGGTCAGGAGAGTCTCGGTGTACAGCGCCGGCGAGGCGGACAGGAGCGGGGTGCTGACCGAATGCCCCGCATCGTCCCTACGAAAGGCCACATCGAAATCGAAGGCCATTCGACCTACCAGGGAGAAGCGGGGGGTCAGTTTGGCCCGCAGGCCGACCATGGCGCCGATGTTGAAGCCCTGATCAATATGATCATAGGTGTCCCTGGCCCGGATATAGCGCACGCCGACACCAACGTCGGCGTTGCGGAGCCCGCCTATGAGGGCGCGAAAACCAAGGGACATCGGCAGGAAGCCTGGCCCGGAAAGGAACTCCAACTGGGCGATCCCAAAGACTCCCAGATTCTCAACCGCCTGATAGCCCGGTTCGACCGGCCGCCATTGACGCAGGAACACCGAGCGATTTACATCATCTGATAGTTCGCTCACGCGGGCATAGGCCACTTCGCGCCCAGGGATCGTGATGCTGCGCTCCCCCAAGAGCTGCTCACGGTCGGGCTCCTTGATGGTAAAGAGCATACCGGGGCGGACGCCGACGCTGGTGCCCAGAAGCAGAACGACCTCGTTTCCCTCCGCCGAGATCACCTGGGTGCTCAGGAGATACAAGGCCCGCAGCTCGAATCTGGCGCGCTGCCTGAACTGGGCCATGGCAGCTGCCCGGGACTTCCCCTTCGCGCCACCGGTATGGGAGGCATCGACGACGAACGAGTACAGTGACTCGCCGGTTTCAACATCAAGACTTCTGACCTCGACCGTGAGCTGCGTCTGGATATTGTGGGCATACTTGACCTCCGGGTCTTGCACCTTTTGCTCGTCCGTACGCGGAGGCTTGTCAGACGACCGGCGGAATATCCATGCCAGGACGCGGACCGCAGGGCTCACGGAATCATGAGCTTGCCGGTCATCCTTGTCATCCGCAGCTTTATCTTCCGGCGGGACCGCTTTCTGCGAAAAGTTCAGCACGGTCACCAGCAGCGCCTCACGAGCGGATGTAATCTTCCCCAGTTCGACGGCATGGGCGTCATCCAGCAGACCCAGCAGGACCAAATCCTGCTCAAGAATGATGCTCTCCAAGGTATTCCGATCCATTATAGTGAAGCGGCCAAGCCTGACGGCCAAACTCGCGATGGTGCTCGTCGCTTCCCTGTTGATGCCAAACGGATCGTAAGCGTCGCCCCGAGCGGGGAGGATCAGAAGTCTCTTCTTCTCGAGTGTGACGTGGTCGATCTCCTGCGCACGGAGGCGGGGACCCATTGACCAGAGAAGGGCAAGGGAGATGACGGCGCCAATTCTGAGTAGACTTATTCTGCTCACGCTCCAGACCTCTGGCTAACCTGAGGCCTTGGAACCAGGTAGCCCTTTGTCACGATACAACACGATACAAACGGATGCTGAAGGGAGCCTGCCGGAAGCGTACTGCGGGCTCCGAATCCATGCCCAATGGTTTACGCGCCCAGCGAACAAAGATGAACTCACGACGCGATACGATAACGGTAAGGTAAAATCATGTCGGTCGCAAGCGAAAAGATGGGATGAGGGCGTGAGGCATGAAGATCCGGCCTGTGGACGGCCGAAGCGGGCCAGGGCCCTGGCCAGAGAAAATTTCCCAGGAGTTCCCCTGGCTCTTGAATTCCCAGTTGCCGGTTCGAGACTCACTCAGGCAAAATGTCGACCTGGCCCGCCATGCCGAGGAGGCGTGCTCCAAAGCCATGTACGCTTACTTCAACGCCTTGTACGCCGTGGGGTATTTCTGCTTCGCCGCGCGGTAGGCGTTGAGGCCGGAGCGGCCCAGCCAGACGCCGCCGCCCAGCACCGCCAGGAGCAGAACCGCCAGGGCATAGCTAAGGGGTGAGGCGGGACGGTTCAGGAACAGGTAGGCCGCAAAGAAGATTGTGCCCATCAGCGGCATGAAGAACGAGCGCTCCGCCCGCTCCATAAAACTGATGAGGTCGCGGCCCACCTCCTCAGGCGGCTTGCCGGTGATTTCAGTTGCATCCCAGTCGTCGGCCATAGCGAACTCCTTATTGATGCTCTAGCCCGAGATTGTGGTCACCGTCCCTGTGCTCGCTGGGAAAGCGCTCCCCCTCGGCCGTGAGGCCCCATTTCCAGATGGGGACGCGGTCTTTGAGCCGATCGATGAAGTGAGCCAGGGCCTGCAGGGCTTCGGCGCGGTGGGCCGAGCGGATGGCAACGCGTAGGGAGGCCTCCCCCACCGGCACCAAGCCGATGCGGTGGAGGCAGAGCAGGTGGTGGATGGAAAAGCGGTGGGCGGTCTCCTGGGCGATGGACTGGAGCTCGGCCTGGGCCATGCCGTCGTAGGCCTCGTAGTCCAGGGCGGTGATGGAGCGGCCGCCCTCGGTGCCGCGGACTTGGCCGTGGAAGATGAGCTGAGCGCCGGACTGGTCCCTGGCGCCGGCGGCATCGAGCTGGGCGAGGGTCACCTCAATGGGTGGCAGGGGGCCGTCGATGATGCGGGTCTCCACCATGCTAGCCCCCCTGCACCGGCGGGATGAAGACCACCTCGTCACCGTCGTTCAGAACGGCGCCGGCGGGGACGTAGACCTGGTTCACCGCCACCCGCAGGGGCACGGGGGCCAGTTTGTCACCGGCGAGAGCGCGGATGTGCGCCTCCAGCTCGGCGGTGGTGGCCCCGGCGGGCAGTTCGACGGCGAGCCGGTCCTTGCCCAGGGCATATTTCACCAGCGAAAAGCAGAGCACCTTGACGTGGACCGTGCCGGGCATGCCGTCTAGGGCCGGCTGCTTAGCGGCTGCGCCCAGGGGAGCAGATTTAGCGTAACGGAGTCGCCGGGCGGCAGGGGTCCCGGGCCGGGTGGAGCCTCCAGGATGCAGTTGGCGCCCACGGCCGATGAGAGCATATGGGAGCCCAGCTTGTCGCTGGGTGCGGCCGTGAGCCGGGCACCATCGAGCCAGGCGGCGCCGAACATGAAGCGGTGCTTCTTTGGCTCCACGATGAAGGGCTGGGCGAGCGTTGCGGCCAGCTTGGGTGCCGGGGCCAGCCCCTGGAGTGCTTCCAACACGGGCCAGACATACTCCATGAAGCAGATGAAGGCGGAGACGGGGTTGCCGGGCAGGGCGAAAACAAGGCTTTGACCCTTGCGCCCGAACAGCAGGGGCAGGCCGGGCTTTTGGGCCACCTTCCAGAAGATTTCCTGCATGCCAACGGCGGCGAGCGCCGCGCGAACGTGATCCGCCTGCCCCATGGAAACGCCCGCGGAGGTGACCACCACCCGGCAGGCCTCCAGCGCCTCGTTTAGGAAGACCTGCAGCGCGGCCGGATCATCGCCGATGGTGCGGGAGTGGACCACCTCCGCGCCCACCTGAGCGGCCAACCGGGCGAGGACGTGGAGATTGGAATTGTAAACCTGTCCCTGCGCCAGGGGCACGCCGGGCTCAACCAGCTCGTTGCCCGTGACCAGCAGAGCCACCGTGGGCCGGGGAGCGACCTCCACCTGGGCGTAGCCGTAGGTCGCCAGCATGCCGATCTCACCGGCGGTAACGCGGGCGCCCGCGGGCACCAAGAGCTGGCCCTGCGTCACCTCCTCGCCCCGCTGACGGACGAAGTGACCGCCGTCGATAGGCGTCTTGATGTGAATCGTGTCAGCGCCGAAGCCGGCGGTGTCCTCTACCTTCACCACCGCATCGGCCCCTTGCGGCAGAGCAGCGCCGGTCATGACCTGGGCGCACTCCCCCGGCTTGATGGCCAGCTCGCCACCATCCCCCGCCGACACAACCCCCGTGACGCGCAGGGGCACGGCCTGTTCCCTGCTGGCCGTCGCCGTGTCGGCTGACCGGACAGCAAAGCCGTCCATGGCGGAGTTGGTGAAACGGGGTTGGGGCATGGTGGCCCGTATGTCCTGTGCCAAAACGCGGCCCGCAGCGGCCTGAAAACTGACCGATTCGCCCGGTTGCGGCGGGGTCAGATGCGCCTGAATCGACTCATGTGCCTGGGCCACCGAGATCATATGAGCCGACCGATGAGAAAAACGATGCCGATGAGAATGATGACACCCAGCGTTTTCCGGATGGTGTCGGGCCCCAGGCGGGTGGCACCGAGGCGCGAACCCAGATAGCCGCCGGCCACCACCGCCACGGCCAACGGCAGGATGGTGGCGGTCTCGAAAGTGCCCCGTTGGGTCCGGGAGATGACCCCGGCGAGTGAGTTGCTCCAGATGAAGATGGACCCGGCGGCGGCGGCCTCCTTTTCCGCGGCCAGGCCTAAGGCCAGGATGAGCGGCACCAGGTAGATGCCGCCGCCGATGCCCACCGTGCCGGCGATAAACCCCAGGGCGCCCCCCAGGGTCAGCGACACGGCCCAGCGCTGGCCCGGGGTGAACGTGATCGCCATAGACTGGCCGCGCCACAGGTAGATGCGCGCCGCCACCAGCACCAAACTGCCCAGCAGGAGCCAATGGAATAGCTCCCGGGAGAGGCTGAGCGCGCCACCCAGGTATGCCAGGGGCACAGAGGCCAGCAGAAAGGGGGCCACCAGACGTAACGATAGGTGGCCCCCGCGCCAGAAGTTTACCATGCCAAGGAAGCTCACCAGCAAGTTGAGTGTGAGCGAGGTGGTGGGAATCACCCGGTGGCTGAGCCCAAAGATCACCATCAACGCGGTATAGGACGAGCCGCCACCCAGACCGACGCTGGAATACATGAGCGCCACGAGGAAAAAGAGTACCGGCAGCAGCTCAACAGGCAGGGGAGGTCCCGGCAATTGAGGCGGGCGTGCCCCTAGGAATCATGGCCCCCACCCTTCATGATGTCGTAAGCGTGAAAGAGCGTGGGGACCAGCACCTGGAGGGCATCGCTGGCGGCAGTGGGGTTGCCGGGCAGGCAGACAACGATACTCTGTCCCACCGTACCGGCCACCAGCCGCGAGAGCATGGCCGCCGGGACGCGGGCGCGGCCGTAGGCGTGCAGGGCCTGCTCCACGCCGGGGAGCCGGCTCTCCAGCAGCGGCTCCAGCGCGGCGATGGTCCGGTCCCGAGGGCCGAGGCCGGTGCCGCCGGAGGTGACGAGCAGCTCGACGCCCTGGGAGAGGAGCCGCCGGGCGGTGGCGACCAGCTGGTCGGGTTCATCCGGCAGAGCGACGACCTCGACGATTTCGCAACCGGCCGCCTTGAACCCCTCGGTCAAGATTTGGCCCGAGGCGTCCTCACGCTGGCCGGCGGCGACGGAGTCGGACAAGATGACGATGCCGGTACGGGGCCGAAAGGCGGTGCCGTGTGGCTTGTTGGCCGCATGTTCGGACTGCCCGCCGCTTTTGCCCAGCAGGCGGATCTCACCGATCCGCATCTGCCGGTCGATGGCCTTACACATGTCGTAGATGGTGAGGGCGGCTGTGCTGACGGCCATGAGGGCCTCCATTTCCGGGCCGGTGGACTCCTTGGCCTTCACCACCGAGCTGAGCCGAATGCGGTCCGGGCCTAATTCGAACTCGATATCCACCCAACTGAGGGCCAAAGGATGGCAGAGGGGGATGAGCCGGGCAGTCTCCTTGGCGGCCTGAATGCCGGCCAACTTGGCCGCGGTGAGGACATTGCCCTTGGGGACCTGGCCGGAGGTGATGGCAGCCAGGGTGGCGGGCAAAAGGTGGATCGATCCCTCGGCGCGGGCCGTACGCAAGGTGCCCGGCTTGGCCGAGACATCCACCATGCGCACCTGGCCCTGCTCATCCAGATGGGAAAGCGGCGCCACATCCTTCTGACTGGTTTTGGACCCGGGAACGGCTGGTCACCCGCCGATTTGGGTCATGCTGTCGCGGCGCTGGGACTCAGGCGTATCCTTCGCCGCCCGCTGGGCCACCCAACCGTCCTTGTGCTTGTCGCGCATGGCCGAGGTGAGAATGCGGGCCAGCTGGCCATCCGTGGCGCCGGAGCGCATGAGCTCCCTGAGGCTGTACTCATCCTCGGAGTAGAGGCAGTTGCGGATGCAGCCGTCGGCGGTGAGGCGGATACGGTTGCAGCTGCCACACAAACTGCGGGTGTAAGCCGGAATGATGGCCAGTTTGCCCAGGTGACCCGGTATACGGTAGATATGCTGCTCCGTGGCGGTGCCAACGGCATGATCCAAACGGGGGTAGAGCTCAGCGAGCAGCGTCTTGATCTGCGCGGCAGACATGTGGCGGCCGGTCTTCCAGATCTGATGGGCATCGAAGGGCATGAGCTCAATAAAGCGCACCGTGATGGGCTCGTCCCTGGTAAGCAGGCCAAAGTCGCCCAGTTCCGTGTCGTTGAAGCCTTGCAGGGCCACCACGTTCAGCTTCACCGCTGGAATGCCCACAGCCAGGGCGGCTTCCAGAGCAGCCAGCACCTGTTCCACCCCCTGCCGGCGGGTAATGCGGGCAAACTTGGCCGCATCCAGGGTATCCAAACTGATATTGATACCGGTAAGTCCGGCTCGCAGCAGGGCCATCGCCCGGTCTTTGAACAGCAGGCCGTTGGTGGTGAGATTGACCGAGGTAATGCCCGGGGTACGGGCGGCGCCGCGGATGAGTTCCACCATGTCCCGCCTCAGCAGGGGCTCGCCGCCTGTGAATCGAACCTTAAAGACACCCAACGATGCGGCGACGCCCACAAGCCGTAATATCTCCTCCGTAGTGAGGAGGCGATCGCTGGGTGTGAAGTCAATGCCGGCTTCGGGCATGCAGTAGATACAGCGCAGTTGACAGCGGTCGGTGACGGCAATGCGCAGATAAGTAAAGCTGCGGCCGAAGCGGTCCAGCAGCTGGGGCGGGGTGGGCGCCGGCAGGACGCCGAGGTAGGTCTCCGCGAGGGGGGTGATGCTCACTGGCCGGCCGGCTCCAGCTGCAGCGAAGCGCCGGTGCCGCCATTATGATGCATGACGATTTCCGACATGATGCTCAGAGCGATCTCCTCGGCTGCCTTGGCCTTCAGGTCCAGGCCCGCCGGGGCATGGAAGCGGCTCAGCTCGTCTTCTGTGGCGCCCAGCTCCTGCATATTCCGAACCATGATGCCGGTCTTCTTCTTGCTGGCCACCACGGCCACATAAGGCACACCCATCTGAAGCGCCTTGTACGACATCTTGTCATCGTCCCGATGGTGGGTTCCCAACACGAAATAGTCCACCGAAAAATCGAGTTCGTCCAGTTCGAGGGGCTGGTTGATGATCTGCTCAGCATGGGGATAGCGGGCCGATTCCTCTTCGGAAGTCTGCACCATCACGCGGTAGTTGAGCAGGTTGCCCAGCTCGGCCAATACCTCCGCCACACGCCCCATCCCGCGTATCAGCAGGACCGGGGGTCTCAACTGGGGTTCCACCATAACGGCCATTTGCCCTCCACAAGGAATGCCCATCTCCATTTCGTCGCTGTCGAGGTCGATATTGATGATGCGAGGGATACCATCGCTGTAGGTCTCCCTGGCCGTAGCGGCCACGCGGTTCTCGACGCAGGCGCCACCCACCCAACCGATGATGCGCTCCCCCTGTTCATCATAGACCGCCTTGTCACCCAGCTTGCCCGATGAAGAACCCTGCACCATAATCACCGTGGCGATGGCAAAGGCCTTGTTCTCATCCCTGAGATCGGCGACAGTTCTGAACAGGTCTTTATGCAGCGGCACGCGGCTCCTCTTCCCAGCTCGCCTGTAATTTAAGGTAGTCTTCCTGCTCATCGCAGTCAAGGATCACGGCGCGCGTCGCCACCGCGACAGCCGTGGCATCGTTCGCATGCCGCTGCAGCACCGCCTTCGCGCCCCGGTCACCGGTAAGGGCGGCGATTTCCTGGAAATATTTCCCGGGAAACAGGACCGGGTTGCCCTGGACGCCGTCAAAGACCGGATAAACGATCTTCCGGCCGCCCCCAGCGGCGAAACCGGCGAGCAGTTCTTTGAGGGTGGCGACAGTCACCAGCGGCATGTCCGCCAGGGCGATGAGCACCCCGTCAGCATCCTTCGGAAGGGCCGCCAAGCCTACTTTGATGGAGCTGGACATGCCGGTCTGCCAGCGGGGGTTGTGGGCGAACCGGACGTTCACACCCTGCAACGCCGCGCGCAATGCGGTGGGGTCAAATCCGGTTATGACGATGGTTGGCTTGCACCCGGCGTTGAGCACAGCCCCGCACACGGTGGCGATCATGGGCAGGCCCTCGATGGGCAGCAACAGCTTGTTGGCGCCGCGCATGCGTGACGAGCCACCGGCAGCCAGGACCAGGGCGCTCACTTTCACGCTGCCCATGCCCTCATTGTGGCCAGCTTACCCGGGCGACGGTCCAGTGTCCGACCCAGATCGAACAGACTCTGGAGGTTGTGCACCGGCAGGAAATCGTCCACGTGGGGCAACACCGTCTGAATGCCCTGGGTGAGGGGCTGGTAGCCATCGTAGCCGAGGTTGGGATTCAGCCAGATCAGCCGGTGGCAGCTGCGGTGCAGTCGGGCCACCTCCTGCTCCAGCAGCTGCGGGTCGCCGGTATCCCAGCCGTCGCTGAAGATGAGCACCACTGCGCCCCCACCGAGGGTACGCCGGGCCCAGTGCAGATTGAAAGCCCGCAAGGCCTCGCCGATACGGGTGCCGCCGGCCCAGTCGCGCACTTCCTGGCCCAACCGCCCGATGGCTGCGTTGGTGTCACGGCGCTTGAGGTAGCGGGTGACGCGGGTGAGGCGCGTGCCGAAAGTGAAGGTTTCCACCCGGTGGTGCTGGGTGGTCAGGCTATGTATAAAGTGCAGCAACATGCGGGTGGAGCGCTCCATGGAACCGCTGATGTCGCAAAGCACAACTATGGGGCGTGGCTTGCGCTTGCGTTCCGTCCAGGCCAGCCGCAAAAGGTCGGGGGAACGCACGACGCTCTTCCGCAGGGTGTTTCTCAGGCTGAGGCGGTGGCGCTGGTGGCCGGGAGTCTGTCGGCGCGTCAGGCGCAAGCCCAGGCTCCAGGGGTTGGCTGCCAGCCATTGCCGGGCCTGGAGCAGTTCCTCGCGCGTGTAGTCCTCAAAGTTTTTTGACCTCAGCACTTCGGTGGGGCTGTAGAGCGGCGACCCATCGGATTCCTCGGATTCGTGCTCAGGCCGGACACTTTCCGCGCGCCCCTGGCCGGGATGGGTGGAACGGGAGAGTCGCCAGTGCCGGAGGTCAGCGCTGGCAGGGGGCCGGCCGCGCGCCTCCGCCAGCAGCTGCAGGCGCTCCGCCGCCTGAGCCCAGGCGGCCGGCTGTTGCCAGAAGAGCTCGAAGGCCCAGTTGAAAAAGGGGATGGCGTCACGGCGGATAACCAAGGTGTTTTGCAACGCCTGCTTGAAGTCAACCCGGCGCTCGATGCCCACCAGGCTGACGGCGCTGATTGCGTTCACGATGTCACCGGAACCAACCGTAAGGCCGCCCTGACGGAGGAAGCGGCAGAAAGCTGTGAGGCTGGCGGGCAGATCAGCCCGGGACAGGTTGATGGAGTGGGCCGCGGCCATCTGCTAGGCGGGTGGCAGCCCGGTCTCAGCGGCCAGGGCCTGCTCCACCAGGCGACTGGCCAAATCGCCTTTGATCTTATCCACATCGTCCTGGTATTTCAGCAGTGTGCCCAGGGTGTCTTCCACCCGGCCGGCAGTGATATCGACGGTTGCCAGCGCCATGAGGGCCGCAGCCCAATCGAGGGTCTCCGCCACGCCGGGGTGTTTGTAGAGGTCCTGCTCGCGGAGCGCCTGCACAAACGTAACCACCTGCTGCCCCAGCGACGCGGCCATAGCCGGTAACTTGCGCCGCACGATCTCCAGCTCGCGCTCAGCGGAAGGGTAATCGATCCAGTGGTAGAGACAGCGCCGTTTGAGGGCGTCGTGAACTTCGCGGGTGCGGTTGGAGGTAACCACCACAATGGGCTTGACCTTCGCGCGCAGGGTACCGATCTCAGGGATGGTCACCTGATAATCGGAGAGTATTTCCAACAGGTAGGCCTCGAACTCCTCGTCGGCGCGATCGATTTCATCGATCAGCAAGACCGGCGGCGCGGCATCATCGTGGTCCACCGCCTGAAGCAGGGGGCGACGGATCAGAAAATCCTGACTGAATATGTCCCGGGCCATTTGATCCCGGTCCTGCTCACCCGCAGCCTCCCGCAGGCGAATTTCGATCATCTGGCGGGCATAGTTCCACTCGTAAACGGCGTTGTGGACATCCAGTCCCTCATAGCACTGCAGGCGAATGAGTTTGGCCGGCAGCATCTCCGCCAGCACCTTGGCCACCTCGGTCTTACCCACCCCGGCCTCCCCTTCCAGGAAGAGGGGCTGCTCCAATTTCAGGGACAGGAAGACGGCGGTGGCCAGCGCGCGGTCAGCGAAATAATGGTGCGCCGCCAGGGCCTCCCGGGTGGCTTCAATTGAGTCAGGCAGCATCACGGCAAGCTGCGGCCCCTCGGGCGGGGAGGCCGCACCGCGGGAGCGACCAGACCCGTGGCCAGTACGCCGTCCAGCGCGCTGCCATTACGGACGTAGTAAACAAGACCCATTTGCAAAAATACCTTGACTTTCACCTCGCTTGTGCGCCAAGATTCGGGGCGTAAATTAACGAAAATCTCGCCTCGGGGGGAAACCGGCGTTGAATTTGTACAAAATGACGCGGCAGCGACTGCGACATGTCTGTCTGCTGCAACCATATCCATCGCGCCCTGTTCTTAAGCACCTCCCCCGACCATCCCTTGCCCTCACCTTAAACGCCCCTTCTTTTCCAACTAAGCTATTCCATCGCGGGCATAGCCTAGCGTTCCCACGGAGGTAGTAATATGATACCTGGATCATTTGATTACTACGCCCCCAGCACCCTTGACGAGGCCGTCGCGCTGCTCGTCAAATTCGGAGACGACGCCAAGGTCCTGGCCGGCGGACAAAGTCTGATTCCCATGATGAAGTTGCGCCTGGCGGAGCCACCGCAGCTGATCGATATCAACGGTATTGGGGATCTAAGCTATATCAAGGAGGAAGACGGCTGGCTGGCCATCGGGGCCATGACCCGGGAGGTCGACCTGGATGAGTCCGAGTTGATCAAGTCGCGTTATCCCATCCTGCACGAAACGTCCCGCGTTATTGCCGACCCGTTGGTGCGGAACCTGGCAACCGTGGGGGGGAATCTGGCCCACGGCGACCCGGCCAATGACCACCCGGCGACCATGCTGGCTTTGCGGGCGGAACTCGATGTTCAGGGGCCGTCCGGCAGCCGTACCATCGCCATCGACGATTTCTTCGTGGGGCCGCTCACCACCGCACTGGCGCCCAACGAGATCTTGACTGCCGTGCGAGTACCTATACCGTTGGAACGGAGCGGCGCCAGCTACCTGAAACTTGAGCGCAAGGTAGGCGATTTCGCCATTGCCGGCGTGGCCGCAGCGGTTGTGCTCAATGCTGACGGCACATGCGCTCAGGTAGGCATCGGTCTGACCAACGCGGCTGCCACCCCACTGCGGGCCGAGAAGGCCGAAAATTCACTGCTGGGCAGGCCGCTGAGCGACGACAGCATGGGCGCCGCCGCTGACCTGGCAGCCGCAGAGTCGCAACCAACCAGCGACCACCGCGGCTCGATTGAATACAAGCGGGCCATGGTGCGGGAATTCACGGTGCGGGCATTGCAAAGAGCAAAAAAACGGGCACAAGGAGGGCACTAGGATGGCTACCCAAGAGATCAGCATTACCGTCAACGGTACCACCCACACCTCCGAGGTGGAGCCCCGGCTGCTGCTGGTGCATTTCATCAGGGAGAATTTGGGACTCACCGGGACCCACATTGGCTGCGACACCACCCATTGCGGAGCGTGCACGGTGATGCTTGACGGCACGGCCGTGAAATCGTGCACGGTCTTCAGCGTGCAGGCCAACGGCAAGGAGATCACCACCATCGAGGGCATGACCAAGAATGGCGAATTACACCCGCTGCAGGCCGGATTCATGGAGAAGCACGGCCTCCAATGTGGCTTCTGCACACCGGGGATGATCATGTCCAGCCACGCCCTGCTGCAAAAGAACCCGCACCCATCGGAAGAGGAAATTCGCTGGGGTATCTCGGGCAACCTGTGTCGCTGCACCGGGTATGTGAACATCGTCAAGGCGGTTCAGTACGCCGCCGACAACCTGTAGGCCGCGCCGGGGGCGCCTGATTTAGGAGCAATATCATGAGTGAATTACGGACATCGGCGGAGATCGGGGGCATGGGACACTCGGTGAAGCGCAAGGAAGACCCCCGCTTCATTCGCGGCAAGGGCACCTACGTGGACGATATTATCCGCCCCGGGATGCTGTATATGGACATCGTGCGCAGCCCCTACGCCCACGCCAAGATCAAGAGTATCAATTCCGAAAAGGCGCTGGCCCATCCAGGCGTGGCGGCGGTTATCACCGGCGAGACGCTGAAGGAATACAACCTGCACTGGATGCCGACCCTCATGTCGGACACCCAGATGGTGCTCCCGACGGACGAAGTCATGTACCAGGCCCAGGAAGTGGCGGCGGTCATTGCTACATCGCGCTACGCCGCGGCCGATGGAGTGGAACTGGTGGAGGTGGACTACGAGCCGCTGCCGGTGCTCGTCGATCCCTTCAAGGCGCTGGAACCAGGGGCCCCCGTTCTGCGTCATGATAAAGAAGGGCAGAAGGACAACCTCATCTGGCACTGGGAGGCGGGAGACCGCGACGCCACTGCCAAGGCCTTCGAGTCGGCCGATGTCACCATCAAACAGGACATCTACATACCGCGCATCACCGTGGCCTCCATCGAGACCTGCGGCATCGTGGCCGAGTTCGACAGCGTCGAGGGCCAGCTCACCTGTTGGATGACATCGCAGGCACCCCATGCCCACCGCACGGTGTTTGCGATGGTGGCTGGCCATGTGGGACTCAGCGAAGAAAAAATCCGCATTATCTCCCCCGACTTGGGCGGGGGCTTCGGCGGGAAGGTGCCCATCTATCCGGGCTACGTCATCGCCATAGCGGCAACCGTGGTAACCGGTGCGCCCATCAAGTGGATCGAAGACCGGCGGGAGAACATGCAGGCCGATTCCTTCGGCCGGGACTATCACATGACCGCCGAGCTCGCCGCCGACAAGGACGGCACCATGAAGGCGCTGCGCATCAAGACCATCGCGGACCACGGCTACACCGATGCCGCCACGCAGCCGTCCAAGTGGCCGGCGGGGCTGTTCTCCATCTGCACGGGCTCGTACCCCTTCGAAAACGCATTTGTGGAGGTGGACGGCGTCTATACCAACAAGCCGCCGGGGGGCATCGCCTACCGCTGTTCCTTCCGAGTGACCGAAGCGGTACACGCCATCGAGCGCCTGGTGGATATCCTGGCGGATGAGATTGACATGGACCCCGCGGAACTGCGCCTGAAGAACTTCATCCCCAAGGAGGCCTTTCCCTACAAGAGCGTTCTGGGGTGGGAGTACGACAGTGGCGATTATGCCGGCGCCCTGAATCTGGCCATGAAACGGATCGGCTACGCCGACCTGCTCAAGGAGCAAAAGGAGAAGCGCGCCAAGGGCGAACTCATGGGCATCGGCATCTCCAGCTTCACTGAGGTCGTGGGGGCCGGTAACTCGCGGGACTTCGATATTCTGGGGCTGAAGATGTTCGACAGCGCCGAGATCCGGGTCCACCCCACCGGCAAGGTCATCTGCCGCATCGGTGTCCAGACCCAGGGTCAGGGTCATGAGACCACCTTCGGCCAGATCGTCGCTGAAGAGCTGGGCATTCCCATCGCCGACATAAAGGTGGAGCACGGCGACACCGACACGGCCCCCTACGGGTTGGGCACTTACGCCAGCCGAAGCACACCGGTGGCAGGGGCCGCAACGGCCGTGGCCAGCCGGAAGATCCGGGACAAGGCCAGGAAGATTGCCGCCTACCTGCTGGAGGTGGGCGAGGACGATCTTGAGTGGGAACCGGGTAAGTTTTTCGTCAAGGGCGTGCCGGACAAGTTCAAGACGATCCAGGACGTGGCCTTTGCCGCCTACACCAACTTCCCTGAAGGCATGGAGGCCGGCCTGGAGGCGGTGTCCTATTACGATCCGCCGAATATGACTTACCCGTTCGGCAGTTATATCTGCGTGGTGGATGTGGATGGTAAGACCGGTGAAGTCAAGGTGCGGCGCTTCATGGCCGTGGACGACTGCGGGAACATCATCAATCCCATGATCGTGGAAGGCCAAATCCACGGTGGCCTCACCATGGGGCTGGCTCCGGCGCTCTTCGAGGAGATCTCCTACGACGAGGAGGGGAATATACGGGGCGGCAGTTTTATGGATTACCTGATGCCCACGGCCATGGAGACGCCCAAATGGGAAACCGATAAGACGACCACCCCATCACCCCATCATCCGCTGGGCGCCAAGGGGGTGGGCGAGTCGGCCACCGTGGGCGCCCCTGCTGCAATCGTCAATGCCGTGGTGGATGCCCTGTCCCACCTGGGGGTTCGCCACCTGGAAATTCCCATGACGCCGGAGCGGGTCTGGCAGGCCATCCGTAGCGCCACCCAAGCGGGGAACGGCTCCTAGCGCCCGCCTGCAGGCGGACTGAGCAACCTATGCAGGCGGGGATGTCAAAATCGTTCCGGGTGGAGGCCCCCATTGAACGGGTCTGGGAGTTCATGAGCGATATGGAGAAAGTGATCGGCTGTCTGCCGGGGGCGGAATATGGGGAGGCCCTGGACGAGAACCGCCATGCCTTTACCGTGACGATCAAGGTCGGGCCCATCAAGACCAGTTATAAAGGCGAGGTGACGATTGAGGAACGGGACGCCAGCAGGCACCGCATCCTCATCAAGGGCAAGGGTCAGGACAAGAAGGGCAAAGGCGGCGCGACCATGGAGCTCACCGGCGAGCTCAAGGCCGATGGCCGCAACGCCACAGTGGTGCACGGCGACTCCAGCCTGACCATATCGGGGCTCATGGCACAGTTCGGTTCGCGCATGATCCAAGACGTATCCGACCAACTGTTTGAGCAGTTTACCGAGGCGCTGCGGACCCAGCTGGAAGGCCCTACCGATGACGGGTCCAAGGTTGGCGTCGGCGAGGGGATGGCTGCCGTAAGCGGCGGCTCGCTGGCCGCGGCGGCGATTAAGGGGGCGGTGCGCCGCACATTCGGCGGCGCCAAAGGCAAATCGCGCCGCGGTGCCAGTGCCTCCGATGGACCATCACCCAATACAGTCAACAACGGGGACTAGCCCCGCACCCAACTTGCCACGGCCCAGCGATTCGAACGGAGGGTGCCGATGAATCACTGGCTGAAACGGGCCAGCGAGCTGCAGGCCAAGGGCGATCCTTTCGCCATGGCGACGGTGGTGGCAGCGACGGCCCCCACCTCAGCCAAGCCCGGCGCCAAGGCCATCATTACCGCTGACGGCACACTGGAGGGGTGGATCGGCGGCGGCTGTGCCCAGTCGGTGGTCATTGAAGAGGCGCTGGCGGCGCTGCAGTCGGGTGGCGCCCGGCTGATAAGGCTGAGCCCCGACGTGGAGTTGGACACAAAATCCAACCAAGCGGTGAAAGAGCTGGCCATGAGATGCGAGAGTGGAGGGACCCTTGAAATACACATCGAACCGGTCCTGCCGGGCATGAAGTTGCTCATCTTTGGCGACGGTCCCGTGGCCCACGCCCTGGCTGGTCTGGCGGCCGTGCTGGATTACGACATCGCTCTGTATGCCCCCGGTGGCCAGGGCGGCGAACTGCCCAGTAATGTTGCATATTACAATCATTTTGATGCCAAACCGGCCCAGGCAGGCGAGGTGTCTGCGGCCGTGGTGGCAACCCAGGGGCACGGGGACGAGCAGGCGCTGGCGGCGGCCATCAAGGCCCAGGTAGGCTATCTAACTATGATCACCAGCCGGAAAAAGTCAGAAAGCCTTTTCGCGGGGCTGGAGAAGCGAGGCATCCCGGCAGCAGCCCTGGGCAAGGTGAAGGTGCCCGCCGGGCTCGACATCAAGGCGGTGACTCCGGGAGAAATCGCGGTGAGCGTTCTGGCGGAGATTATCCAAGTGACGCGTGCCGGCGGCCTGGCTCCCAACAGCGGCAACGGGGCTGCAAAAGCCACGCCCGCAGCCACAGAGATAGACCCGGTGTGCGGGATGACGGTGGACCGGGCCACCGCGGCCGGCTCGTCCAAATATGAGGGCACGACCTTCTACTTCTGCTCACTGGGTTGCCTGGAATCGTTCGAGAGCAACCCCGAAAAATATGCCCCCTAGGCTGGTTCCGGGGTCACGGGAGCAGGGGGCATCAGGGGCGGGACGTGACTGACGGATACCAGCTGCTGAAATTCCTGCACACCATGAGCTTTGTCTTCATGGCCATACCCCTGTTTAACCTGATCATCGTAAACGAGCGGGCGCAGATCGCCACCGCTTTTGATTACAATACCGACCGCTACTTTGAGAACATCATCCGGCGGGGCGCCTACCGCTGTTTCGTTTTCCAGGGGTCGGCTTTTGTCACCGGGGTCCTGCTGCTGGTCGTGGGTCCCAGCGGCCTTGGAGCTCTGTGGACGAACGCTATCCTGCTCACCAAGCTGCTCCTGCTGGCGCTGTTGACCGTCGTGCTGAGCTATGTTCACCTGGTGCTGCAGCCGCGCATCGAAAGCCTCATGGCGACGGTAGACGCCGATCACCCGGTAGCGGAAGGCTTTGCTGACCAGCTGCGTCCATTCCGGGTGCGCAGGAAACAGCTGGCCACCCTGTGCCTGTTCCTGGTCATCACCCTGATCATCCTGGGGCTGCAGGTCTACGGACGCTTCAGCACGGCCCTCACCATCACCCTGCTGGCCCTGGCCGCCCTGTTTGCCATCCGGGTGAACCGGACGCTGATTCGCTTCGGCTGGGTTTAGCGCGGCCCGGCCACCACTTCCCCAACATTCAGATCAGTGCGACTTGATCAATAGAGCGTCCCGCAGCCGTTTGACTGCGGCGATCACGTCGTTTACGACGGTGGCCACCTCCTGGGCGGTGGTAAACCGTCCCAGCCCAAAGCGCACCGAGGAGAGCGATGACTCATGGTCCAGGCCAATAGCTTTAAGGACGTGCGATGGCTCCAGATTGGCGGTGGTGCAGGCCGAGCCGGTGCTGAGGGCAATGTTAGGCAGGGCGCGCAGGAGCGATTCGGCGTCCACCTGGGCAAATCTCATGTTGGCGTTGCCCGGCAGCCGGTGAGACAAATCTCCATTGATGCGCACGTCGGCCAGGCCTGCAAGGAGGCCGTCTACCAATTGATTCCGGAGCGCGGTGATGCGCTCGGCCTCGGCCTCCATTTCCTGATCACAAATCTCGCAAGCCAGCCCCAGCCCGACAATGAGTGCTACGGGCAGGGTGCCGGATCGCAAGCCCCGCTCGTGGCCGCCCCCATCCATTTGCGGCTGGAGCTTAAGCCTGGGCCTCCCGCTGCGGACATAGAGGGCGCCAATGCCTTTGGACGCGTAGAGCTTGTGGCCGGAAATGGACAGCAGATCGATGTTCATGGCCGCTACGTCCACAGAAATCTTACCCACGGACTGGGCGGCGTCCACATGCAGGGGAATGCCGCGCTCACGGCACAGGGCTCCGATCTCGGCCACCGGCTGGATGACGCCAATCTCATTGTTGGCGTGCATCACGCTCACCAGCATGGTGTCGTCTCTGAGCGCGTGGCGTAGCGGGTCGAGGTCCACCCTGCCGCTGTGCCCCACCTCCAGGTAGGTGACTTCAGTGCCGCCGTGCTGAAGGACGTTGCAGGGGTCCAGCACAGCCTTGTGCTCGGTTGTCAGCGTGACGATGTGGCCAGCCCCGTTGCCGCCCTGTCGCGCCACGCCTTTGATAGCCAGGTTATCCGATTCCGTGGCGCCGCTGGTGAAGATTATCTCTTTGGGTACGGCTCCGATGAGCGCGGCAACCTGAGCCCGGGCCCGCTCAACCGCCCCGCTGGCTTCGCGGCCGAAAGCGTGGTTCTTGCTGGCCGGATTGCCAAACAGTTCCGTGAAGTACGGCTCCATGGCGTGATAAACCCTGGGGTCGACGGGCGTCGTGGCGTGATAGTCAAGATAGATGCGGGTCTGTTCGGTGCTCATTTGCCAGCTAGGAGCGCGTTGGTCCGTGCGCTGCCGATGGGTTGACTTGGCCCACCGGTCTCGTGCCCGCCCTGGGCCTGGTACGAGACTGCTCGTAGACCTGGATGAATCGTTGCGGCGACAGGGCGGCAATGGACTTGCCGATGAGCTCAAGGGGCAGATCGTCCAGTTTTCTGAAACGGACACACGCTGCGCCCATATCCAGGCGCTTGCCCGTAGCCTTGTAGCTCGCCACAAACTTTTGGCGGGCCACCTCGTTAGCGTAGATGCCGGTAAGATAGACCGCCATATGCCGCTTTTGTGAGGCCAGCGCCGCAACCATGAGTGGCTGCCCGTTGTAGGTGTCAGGATACATGGCCAGCGGCAACTGGTAGGTGATCATGCCCCAGTTCATGGCCTCCTCGTAGCCGGTGGGCAGATTGCTCAGAATCAGCTCGCGGACAACTTCAAGGGCGGCCCGCCGATGGGGAGCGAGTTCGTCCAGGTAGGCGGCAACCGTCTCTGCTTTGGAATGCATGCTGAGGCAACTTATTGTAGCGGCGAGCGTTTGTCAATCGCCGAATCCAACCGACATCCTGCAGATAATATTGCCCCCAATCTCTCTATGGGTGGGGCTGCCAATAGTCATGATGCGGCCATCATCAGTTGGTGCCTGGCACGCACATACACAATGATGGCAGCAGCTTGGCGACGCAGTAGGATTCCTGCGACCAAAAACTGAATCGTGGTCACCGAATTCTGGTGTGGGAGGGATGATTTCCATCCTATCCAACGTCTAACCCTATAGCTGGCATTCCCGATAATCTGATTTAACGGTTGGAGGTGAACCCTTGAAAAAATTGAATGCTCTGATGACTCTGTTCGTATTGGTGGGCAGCACTTTTGTCGCGGCTGCAGATGAAGTCCAGCCATTTGGAATCGTCCCGCTCAAGATCGACCAGGTTCCGACCCTCGACGGTAAATTTGATGAGTCTTTCTGGAACAGGGCCACAATCTACTCGGGCTATGAGACGATTCAGCCCGACTACGGCAAACCGGTTAGCGAGACGACAACCGTCCAAGTTGCTTATGATGATGATAATATTTATTTCGCAATCCAAGCTTTCGACAGGGAGGCTGACAAGATTCGGGCAAATGTGGCCAAATGGGACGGCCTATTTGAGGACGACGTGGTAGGGGTCACCATTGATGGATTAAACGATTCTCAATCCGGTCTCTATTTCATGGTGAATGGCGTAGGTTCCCAGGGCGATGGGCTGGTAACTAAAGACGGAGCCGCAGACAATTCTATCGATATTATTTGGGATGCAGGTGGACAACTTAGTAGCGAGGGTTATTCAGTTGAGTTGAAAATACCCTTCAAGTCGCTACGCTACAACGTGGGTAAGTCAGTGAAAATGGGGATCCAATTCGGCCGGCAAATAATCCGTTTCTCCGAAACTGCCATATTCCCATCAGTGTCACCCGACAGAGGATCAGCGTTAAGTCAGATGGCAATCATAACCTTCATTGATCTGAAATTTAAGCGAACGTACGAGGTGCTGCCCGCGCTGACACAATCGGACGTCAAAGTGTTGAACGACGGTACCCTCGCGAAAGAGCCGGCGATTTCGGGCCACAGTCTCGGGTTGACTGCCAAGCTGGGTCTCACCTCCAGCTTGACCATGGACCTGACCTATCGGCCCGACTTCAGCCAGGTCGAATCGGATGCGGGCCAAATCGATGCCAACACCCGCTTCCCGTTGTTTTTTCCTGAGAAGCGGCCATTTTTCCTTGAGGGTGCCGAGGATTTCGCACTGGCGGCATCCAGCAACTTCAGTAGTATCAGGTCAAGCACCCATACCAGGCGGATTGGCGCCCCGCTCTTGGGCGCTAAAGTGACTGGCAGGCTAGGCGACCAGAATGGTATATCGGCGCTCCTTGCGATTGACGAAGCGGCTGGAATTGAAGATGGCTCCGGCGAGAACGCAGCGGTGGGTATATTGCGCTACAAACGGCTTTTTGGGGAAGAAAACTTTATTGGCGCAATGACTTCTTCCCGAGGCTATAGGGGAGCTGCCAACCATTCGTTTGCTTTGGATGGGTACTATCGCATTGACGGCAATATGTTCGTACAGTCTAACGTGGTACTGAGCCAATTTGCTGAATCATCGGGTGCCGAAGTCCAAAGATCACATAACGCCGATTTTGACTATTGGTACATCAGCCGCACTTGGCACATCACCTTCGGACTGCACCAGATCAGCAAGAATTTTGTGCTGCAAAATGGGTTCGTGCCCCGCGATGGCCTCAACAAGTTTAACTGGATGGCCTACCGTACCTGGTTTTTCGACAATCCCATCATCCAATTCGCGAATACGGGGTTTTATGGCTTCCGCCAGCGCGATCTTTACCAGAATCTCCCGGAACATTGGGCTGCAATATGGCTTAATGCGGGTCTCGCAAGATCAACCAGCATATCGACGGAATTCCCACGAGCAACTATCGCGTATAACGGTAAGGTATTTGATGCGAATCAGTGGAATACAAATGGCCAAACGCAAATCCACAGGATGCTGCAGGTCAAGTGGTCATCTTCGCTGGCGGGTAGCCCAAATTTCGACCCAGATGACGCCTTTCAGGGCGATCTTGTGGTAACCAGCGTGGGCCTGGTCTTTCAACCTACCGACCAATTGACCATCGATGTCAATCGGCAGAACCAGAAATTTCGTAATCGGGCGTCAGGTGAGCTAGCATTTGATGTTCAGATTATCCGCAGCAAACTGAACTACCAAATAAACAAATACCTGTCATTGCGTATTATCAGCGAATCCAACTCGGGGGAGGAGTCGATAGCTACCGACCTGCTGGCCAGCTTCAGTTATTTTCCCGGTAGCGTGCTGTTTCTGGGCTATGGCGTGAATTTAGCCGAGACCACTGATAGCGCCGTGGCGAAGGTCTTCAACCGATACCAGGAAACGCGCCGGGGAATCTTTTTTAAGGCTTCGTACAACTATCGTTTCTAATCATCGCTAGCGTGATGCCAACCCCGGTGGCACAATCACAATTCCGCCGGCACTCGCTGCTTTAAGTGCGAGAAGACTGCTGGCAGCAACCAGCATGGATCCGCTAAAGTGCTGCACCCGGGTCTGGCTGCCGCCTAGGAATCGGGGATCAAGCGGTACCACTTGGGGTCTTCCCTGCTGGTTCAGCCTGAGACCACTGCCAGGTCGTCTTTTAAGGACGGATAAAAGTGCCCCATCATCACCCGCGAGGAATTTTAATGTTACAGAAGCATGAAATGACGACGAACGGGGCTCCATTCAACCCCCTCAAAGCGATAATTGATCAAAGGATCCGCCCGCAGCACCCCGTCCGTACCGTGCGATCTGTGGGCGCGGCCGCGACAGTAAATGTCCTAGGCGGTTGGCTGCTCAAATCCATAGGCAAGCACTTCGTTTACAAACTGATTGATGGAACGGGGTTTGTTGCCTGTAACTTTTTCAACATCGTCTGTGGTGAAATCGCCCCAGTTTTCGGACCAAGCTTTGGCATAGTCGGACATCACCTGACCACCCCATTCACCCCAGCCCATCTCTATGATGCTTTGTCTGACCTGCTCGTTGGTCACGTTGATATATGAAACTTCTTTACCCAGGAATTTGCTAATGGCTTCAGCCACCTGTGAGAAGGTTATTGAATCCGGACCCGTGGGGTTAAGAATCTCAGCCAGATGAGAGCCCTTCAATAATATTTCCACTGTCATATCTGCAATGTCCCGAACGTCAATCATGCCCAGCTTACCATGGCCCATGCCCCAGTACATTTGACTGTGCTCCTGAATCGTGGGAATAGACATCCAAATATTCTGCATAAAGAAGTGAGGGCGCAGAATGGTATAAGGCAGTCCCGACGCCATAAGTTCATTATCGGATTCATGATGCAGCTTGCCATTTTCCGTCGGGGCGTCAGCTGCTGCTTTTATGGCTGACATTCGTACAACATGCGGGGTGCCAGCGTGTTTTGCGGCAGCGATTAGCCCGCTCATCTGTTTCGCAGCGTCTGGATTAGGAGGCGCAATCATCAGTATGGCGTCGGAACCTTCAATGGCCGTTTGAACGGCCTCTGCATCTGTGTATTCACCGGCCACAATGTTGACTCCCTGGCTTCTAAGCCCTTCTGCCTTTTGAGCATCACGGACCAATGCGGTTACTTCGGCCCCGCCTGCCAACAAAGCTGGCACCACCAATTGTCCTATATTTCCCGTGGCTCCAGTAATAGTTATTTTTCTAGACATTTTTCCATTCCTTACATTTTAATAGATTTGTTGTATCCATTCGATTCTGGCATGATGCCAGATTTCCATTAGCCAACCTCCAGATATTCACCTTTTAAATGCGCATCGGCAAATCCGGGGATCAATTCATCCAATACGCTATGATTTATTCGAGAATAGACGTGATTGCCTTCTTTTCGAATCAGGATCAGGTTAGCATTTTCCAGAATGCGGTAGTGGTGAGAAAGGGCGGATTTGCTTAGGGCAAACAGCTCGTTGAAGTCACTACAGCCAAGCTCTCCCTTTTCCAGCAGCAGGCATACAATCTTGTACCGAGTAGGGTCGGCTAATGCACTAAATGCGCGTACGGCTCGTGCTTGGAAATCATTCACGCTTCGAGTTTAATACTTTTAAAACTTTAAAACCATTAAAATAGCCTCAATAAGACCCAGGTCCCTATCCTAGTCAGGGTAGGTCACCAATAGGCATTCTACTGCCTCGTTTTCCATACTCTTTTTCCGTTTCACGATGAGAGATAAATGATCTGAAAATCCAATTTATGACCCTGGCTGCCGAGGAAAACACACGGTGATATGATACCACGTCTCCCTTGTTCAAAATCTACTACCGAACTATGTTACCTGTCCCCCCGATCACTGAACTAGCGGTACCCTCCATTTTCCACGAGGGTAATTCCGCTATGTATCCAGATGAGGGGCTAGTTCTGGCTTGAAAGGCAGGCTTTTCCTACTTCAGCAGCACCATCTTGAAGGCTGCGCATGATCCGCAGTTGCCATAGTAACTGGTCACCACTGGTCACCATTAGGCAATTTCCTGCCCCGTTTTCCTGCCTCATTTATTATTTCACGACGAGATGTACATGATCTTGAAATCCATGTGTCGGTGGTTCAATTCCGCCCCGAGCCACCCTAAGATAAGCCCCTTCTCCCATCGAGAGAAGGGGCTTTTCCATTTGTTATTGCCGATTGCAGGAAAAGTCCTGAATTGGTCAGGATTGGGCACCTATAGGGGCGTTTTCTACCCGTTTTCCGGACTCGTTTTTTCTACGGCCTCAGTTTTGCCGCCAGGCTGGCTCCGGACTAAGTAGCTTCCCAAATCCGCGAGCATGCTCCGCCAGCGCTCCTGCAGTTGCTCATAATAATGCCTTTCTGTCACCTTGATCGTCGAGTGTCCGGCGATCTTGCTCACGTCCTCAAGGGAGTAGCCCAGATAAATCAAGTGACTGACAAACGAGTCCCTTAAATCATGAGCGGTTGCGTCAATGCCTGCCCTATTCAAGATGGCCTTGATCTTATGGCCAACGTACGATGCAATGAACGGGAATGGATACTCCTTGGTCTTCAGGCAGATTGCTATTCTCCTTCGTGTATGGATTCGCCTTGAGGTCACGGAATATTTCCAAGAGTACTGGCTCCATCGGAAACTCGGTTGACTTCTGGCCCCTTCGGAAGGGCAGTATCAGTATCCCGTTCTCTAGGTCGATATCCTTCCATGATAGTTTCGGCTTCAGCTCCTCAGAAAGCCGTGCCCCTGTCAGCAAGTAAACCATTACCAGAGGGTACCAGCGACTTTCCCTTTGACACCCCGTAAAAAGCCCCTCGAGCTCTTCCGGTGTCAATGGTCTTGGCGTGCTAGGGGCCACCTGGAACATCTCAACCTTTACGAATGCGTTGGTATCCAGGTAATCTCTTTTGACGCCCATGAAAAGAGGGCTTTCAGGGTGCGCAGATCGACATTGATACCGCCCTTCTAATGGCCAGTCTCGAGCCGACGCTTGATGTAGCCTTCGATCTTGGCAGGCGTGCACGGCAGACTGATGGCATCATGGGACATATCTACTACACCCCAATTCCGAATAATTTCAGGGATGATTTCGAACTATCAAACGTCTAATCAATTGAAGCTGGCGTGGATATCCTAAGCAGACTCCCAATTGAGCCGATCAATTCTGGCCCATGAGCGGATCGGCCCAAGATGAACTAATAGCCGCCTGCCAACGTGGTGACAAACGGGCTTTTGAGGAACTGTTCCTGCAGCACTACGAACGGGTTTATCGGATGGGCCTACGCTATACGGGGAATACCCAGGAGGCCGAGGATATTACTCAGGATGTATTTGTGAAAGTCTTAAGAGACCTGATTCAGTTTAAAGGAGGTTCCAAGTTCCACACCTGGCTATACCGCGTCACGCTCAATGTTTGCCGGGATAAAGAGCGCCAGAGGCTGCGATATTACCGGCAATATGCTGATACTTCTGTCGATGGGGAAGGGGCAGCAGACGGCGCGGACAGGGACATGAACCTTGAAAAAGTGTCAAAGAATCAGCGTTGGCAAATGGATACTCAGGAGCTGTTGCAATATGCGTTGAGCCAGCTCAGTCCAAAATTGAGGACCGTTATCATCTTAAAGCATATTGAAGAATTATCTCTGCTGGATATTTCAGGTATCCTGAATTGTTCGTTGGGAACCGTCAGTTCACGGTTGAATCGGGGCCGTACGCGCCTCAGAGATATCCTCAGTAAAATGGCGGTAGACCGAACCTACCTGCAGAAAGCATAGTATGAAACACTTTCGGATGCGACGATTTTTTTCCGCCTACCTGGACGGGGAACTGGATGAGGCATTCGCAAATAGAGTACGCGAGCACCTGGCTTCCTGTGCGGCTTGTGGGGCAGCTTACCAGAAAGTCGTCCAGGGGGCGCACATGGCCTCGCAATTTGATCAATCGCCGCTGCCTAATCGCGAGCAACTATGGGCAGGGATAGGGCAGCGACTGGAATCTGGAAATCGAATGCGGGCCGCGGGCGGCTTTCGCGCTGTGTTGGCGGCCGCGCCGCGCTGGGTGGGGACTATTTCGCCAGCAATTCGCAGGCCTGCGATGATGGGAGCTTTGACTGTTCTGCTCGCGGCGAATCTGGTGGTGATCTACAAAATACTCTATAGCCCCCAAGCCCAAAGGGCAGAAATGCTGAGCCACTATGATTTTGACTACGGGATATATCTCGACGCGGTGTCACGCGACCGTGAGCCAACGCAGTTTGACCAGCTGTATCACAGCGAGCCCGTGGAATACGAGTCGGCAGGGGCCTCCATCTCCTTTGCTCTGGCGTCCTATGCGCTACTCTCGCAGGATTATGAGATTACTGATGCCAGACTGTTAAAAACTGCCTGCTGCCATTCCGTGCAGTGCAGCATATCGAGCGGACACAATGAGATTGTGCTGTTCCAACAACCCCAGGAACATCCTTTTACGTTTGGCAGGTACAAATTGGAGCGGACACTCATTGGTGGACGCTGGTTCCACGTTTCTGAGGCGGGTAAATATCAGGTGGTCAGCTGGGTGACCAGCACCAGCAAGATCGTGCTGGTTGGAGAATCAATCTATGATGAATTGCCAAGATTGATCGCCCTGATCGAGCAATCTTAAATACATGATGGAGTGAACCCTGCTTCCAAGAAGACTATCGGCAGAAGAAAGGGGGGTGACTATGATCAAGAGAAAGACCTTCGCGTTGATTGCAATGGCCGTTCTCACCTTGGGAAGCTTCGCCTTTTCAATGGGTACGAATGAAGTCGAGTATGAATATGGTCAGTGCACCACATTGAGCGGCTGTTGCTCAAACTGGGATATCTAACCAGATTCTACCTACCAGCATAGTAACCACAAACCTTAACTAGAATATCTGTCGCAGTATTTGAGAAGCAGGGTTTCACTCCCATGATCCGAAAAGCTCCCTCGAAAGACCGCTCCCGAATCAAGCGCTGACAGCATCATTTAGGGACCTCATCACGGCGGGCTAATTAACTGATCAAGAAATATTGGTACTTGCTTGTGATGTCACTGCTGGGATTAACGCTGGCCATCAATCTCCTGGGAGGCTTCCGGAACCTGGCGACGAGATCGACCTCAGCCGATGGGGCTGGAAAAATCGACGGCCCAGAGGTTGGCCAATGGCAGGCCTGGCTGGAGACAAACAGCATGCTTTTCGAGCCCTTGGCCACTGGAGCCAGAATTGGCATTGCTCCGTCCTGGGATAGTTCAGTTGGGGTGATCATTACGAAGACCGCCCGGGGACTGATTGCTTCGGGCACGCGCCGAATGAAGCAGGATCATCCGGGTATTATCATTGTCCTGAAAAGCGACATGGCGGGGAGTCTCACAGCTCAAACGAGTTCCCCAATGAGTCTCTATTACTTGACTACGTGGATACGTCTCGGCAGAATTCAAGCCTATTACATGAAAGAACGGGATACTTTGAAAAAGGACGGCTATTTGGAGTTTTTAGACAGCATCGGAATGAGTACGAATTAGGTACGGCAGCTTGCATCGAGCAGAATTTCAATCATAGCTGAGCTGGCCGCCCATAATAGATGCCATCCAACTTGAGGGATCATGACATCCGGATTCGCAATAAGTAGCTGGTGAGCTGCAAGTACACCCTAATTGCCCTGGCTTTAGTCGCCATGCTCGGTGGTTCCATCCGGGCCACAACGGCCGCTGAGCTCAGCCAAGGCTCGCCACGGCTGGGATCCTCAATGCCAGCCACAAATCTTTTCAACCACCAGGGACCCGAGGAGCAGCAATCAGACCAGCCGGACAGATTCTCGGTGGAACAGGTCTGGGTAAGGAATGTTAGCGGAGTCATGCTTGCCGGAACGTTGTTCAAGGTGCCGCATGCAGATCAGGCTGTGGTGCTGGCCCATTCGTTTGTGCTGGGTCAGAACCAAACAGGTTTACTTCCCCTGGCCGAGGAACTGGCTCGCAACGGCATGACCGCTCTGGCATTTGACTTTCAAGGCCGCGGCCTCACGGGCGGATCGCCACGATATGCAGAAGTACACACTGATGTAGAGGCCATCATCGGATATCTCAGAGACCTTGGCTATGACAATATCGCCAGTCTCGGGGTCGGCCTGGGGGGCTTTGGATCTGCCAAAAACGGGCCGGCGTTGAACGGATTAATCACCATTTCCATTCCCCCAGTGGTGAATAACCGGTTAGGATTGGATGAAAGTGATTTGAGCTCGCCGTACCCAAAGTTGTTCATCTCAGCCGAGTATGACTATGCCAATGGAAGACCATTTGCTCAATATGCCATGGACCTCTATGATATCGCAGTGGAACCGAAGCGACTGAAGATATATTCCGGTGACTATCATTCCATGGAGTTATTTCACTCTCATCATGCAGCGGATCTAAATAATCTGATAATTGAATTTTTCGGGGACCTTTCTGGCCAGAAATAGATCTGTCCGAAGCCCATCCACTCGTCATCACTACACGTGACCCGGTGGGGCCATTTGGGGCCCGCCTGGACGACACTCAGCGACATTCGGCAGCACCAAACGACAATCGGGCTATATTTGGAAAACCCTCGGCTGGCTGATGGTACCGAGGGCTATCGACGCGTAGCGGGGGTAAGATTTGAACCTGCGACCTTCGGGTTATGAGCTCGCGGTCGGTTATGAAAAAAAACAGCAGTTTATGAGGCCAACGTGACTAAATCGTGACCGCACTGCCAGAGGTTCAGCCGGTTGACAGATCGATGGGGCCTTTGTTTTACCGGTCAATGGATTTTCAGTTCATGTACTTTCCCTCGTGAAATAGAAAAGGACGCCGGAAAATGGGTCAGGAATATGCCCTACGGTGACCAGTGGTGACCAAGTTGTACGATTCAGAGGAGGCGTCAATTAAACCTTGGAAAGGCATAATGTCTCCATTAGTTTTTAGCCCCAAATGTTTAAAAGGCTCTGAAGACCTAAGCTCCTTCGTCATCAGGTAAATCGGGATAAAAAAGGACCGGGATGTCAGCTGCTTCACCTAAACATCTCCGCCGGATAAAGGGTACTCTGACCCAAAACCAATTACCCCTGCTGATTCATACCCTCCTTGTTTGTCTCCTGATGAGTATCCCAGGTTCAATCTTGAAAGGAGGAACCACCGGTAAGATTACCGGTCTTGTTGAGGATGCTTTGACGGGGGAGGGCTTGGTGGGCGCAAATATAGTTATTCAAGGGACCTATCTGGGTGCGGCCACCAATGTAGACGGATACTACGTGATCCTGAACGTTCCACCGGGAATCTACGAAGTGCAAGTCACTATGATTGGCTACAACCTCATCCGATCCACGGGCGTCAGGGTTTCCATAGACTTTACCACCCGGCTTGACTTTCAATTGGGGCATACGGTAGTGGAGTTAGAGGAATTGTTTGTCATCGCCAGTAGACCGATCGTTCAAAAGGACCGAACTTCCACACTTGCCATCGTAGGTAGTGAGGAATTGGCGGAAATACCGGTAGAGGAATTTGGAGATATCATAGCCTTGCAGGCCGGAATTGTAATCGGCGCCGGAGGCGAGATCCACATGCGAGGAGGGCGGGCCAGTGAAATCTCTTACCTGGTGGATGGCCTTTCGGTAACAGACCCCTTCTCTGGTGAGATCGCTATTGAAATTGAAAATACTTCGATTCAGGAATTACAGGTCATTAGCGGGACATTCAATGCTGAGTATGGACAGGCAATGTCGGGCATCATAGACGTCGTGACGAAAGAAGGGCGTGATAAATTCCAGGGCAATATATCCTTTTACTCCGGGGACTACTTGAGTAACGATGCTGATACCTACTTGAATATCAGTGATTTCACCCCGGCCGACATAACAAATGTGCAAATAAGTTTTTCTGGTCCCGTTCCACTGTTTGGTAAAAGATTAACTTTTTTCCTAACGGGTAGATCGTACAATACCAAGGGCTGGCTTTACGGACTAGAAAGATTCATGCCTGCCGATTCCTCCAGTTTTCAGAACTGGGACTTTAGAAGTGATGATGTAGGCCAGGATGGAATCCCGGACACGGGAGACTTTGGCGAAGCGGATGGCAGCGCAACTCCCGGCGAACCCAATGTGTATGTTGAAGAGACGGGTGATGGCACCTTTAGTGCCATGAACCGGTTCGCCAAAATAAGTACGGAAGGAAAACTTACCTTTCGCATTTCTCCCTCGATTAAAGTATCCTACAGTTTTTTCTGGGATGAAATTAAATTTCGTGAATATTCCCACCTATTCAAGCTCAATCCAGAGGGAGATTATCAACGTTTCAAAAATGGATATGCCCAAGCATTTAATTGGAACCATTCCTTAAGTTCTAAAACTTTTTATACCGTTAAGCTCTCCGACACATATTTTGATTTTAAAAGGTATGTATATGAAGAGCCGCTCGATACTAGCTATGTGGACCCAAAGCGACTGGATGATGCCTCCAGGAACGCTTTTATAACGGGTGGTACCGAGATGTGGCATTTCAACCGCAATACGCGTTCATTGCAGGGCAAGCTGGATCTAACCAGTCAAATTCATGCTGTACACTTGGTAAAAACCGGTATGGAATTCAGGAAACACGTCTTGTCTTTCAACGAATTTGAAATCATTCCCAAAAAAAATAATGCCGGGATTGAAATCAAACCCTTTGAACCCTTTATTGCTATTGCCTCCTCCATCGCCAATAATAGCTATCGGCACCTGCCGGTGGAGGCTGCAGCATACATCCAGGACAAAATGGAATTTGAGGACATGATTGTCAATATAGGCTTGAGATATGACTATTTCAATGCCAACACAAAAGTCCCCATTGATGTTAGAGACCCGGACAACGCGAAATATTTATCAATTTCTATTTCCGACGACGGCACCAGGCTGGTGAGAATAGATGAATATGAAGCGGCAATGGGCGAAATTATCGATACCGTTAATGTACGGGGTAAGGAATGGACTAATAATTATAGAAAAACAAAGCCTGTACATGATATGAGTCCTCGGATTGGGATTTCCTATCCGATTACTGATCGAGGTGTTATCCATTTTTCATATGGTCATTTTTCCCAGATACCAACCTTTGAGCATTTGTACGATAATTCGGAATTTGAAGTCTGGCCTGGCGGGTTGACTTCCACGATGGGTAATGGCGAACTCAAGCCACAGCGTACAGTCATTTATGAGCTCGGTCTTCAAC
>JADFSS010000013.1 GCA_022560655.1 Candidatus Neomarinimicrobiota bacterium | reverse complement strand
GGTTGAGGGGCCGAGACCTTATCACTCTTGTAGACCCGACAGACCCAGCACAGGCTAATGAAGGCAGTAATGATAGAATTGTTTCTGAAATTCAGACTGGTAGCTTTGATTTACCATTAGCTTTTAGAGCTGGAATTGCGATGGATGTCTTAAGAATCAAAGGCAGCCGGTTGACAGTCTCTCTTGAGGCCTTCAATCCCAGCGATAACGCCGAAAGCGTCAACGCAGGAATGGAATACGTATTCTCTGATTTTGCGTCAATCAGGTTTGGCTATAAATCCCTTTTTAAGGCCGACTCCGAGGAAGGGTTTACTGGTGGCGGTGGTCTCAATCTGAATATGGATGGATCCAAAATCATCTTGGACTATGCCTACTCCGACTTTGGGAGACTCAAAAACGTGACGAGATTCTCCATTGCTGTAGAGTTTTGATTTATCCCCTTTACTTGCAATAGGGTCTTTGTTAGCGCCAAAGCGACCCCTGTTGAAGACTGCTAGTCTAAAGTCTTGAAACCACTAAGCGTTAACCCTCTCAAGTAGCTGAGGTAATTGTTTGTGCTGGCAGTCATACTCCCCCTGTGATACGTGTACCGAAGGGATTCCCGCGGGATTACGCCACGCGTATTGACTCAAGTAACGGGGGTGCCTTACTCTTTGTATTTCGCACATTGCAGTCAACCTACGCTTCAAATATCCTCAGACCCAGATCCATTCCAGGCCGTCAATGCGGCTTCCCTTACTATCGTTTCACTCTACACGCCCCCTTGGTCTTTGGCCAGGCGATGAACCTAATCGATCGCATCCACTCCCGTTAATAACTCCAGATATGCCCAAGCTGCTAAGTTATCTCCCACTAATTGCTACTTTTCTAATAATCTCTTGCGCGGAGAAGACAGCTCCGCTCCCGGCCCAAACGGTAGCCCATGTGAATGGGGTTCCGATTACCAAAGAAGAATTAGTGAACAGGTTAGAGTTAACGATACTGCCGGAATTTCACGAATTGAAGGGCAGGAATAATCAAGTATTAGATATCCTGATTGATGAACTGGTTGTGAGTGAATGGGCTGAGAATGAGGGTCTCACAGCGTCGCCAGATTACCAGGAAGCGCTGGATTTTGTTAAACAACAAGCGCTTATTCGGGAACTGTTCTTTGAGATATTTAGAAAAAGTGCGGAGCCCGATTCCGAATATATTCAGCTGGCTGTCTTGAAATCTACTCGGCAATTATCAATTCAGACTCTATTTACTGAAAATCAAGCGATAAGCGAAATGTGGCGTCATTCCATACACGCCGGAAAAACATTTACCGACCTGGTAAATGAATCAACAGATAATCCCTTTATTCACGTGAACAATTCATCGTTTCACTGGGGCGATGGAACGGTACCGATCAGCATTGAAAATATTGCCTACCAGTTGGAGCTGGGTGAATCTTCAGATTTATTAGAATTAAACAACGTTTATCTTATTTTTGCAGTTAGAAGTATGGAGCAAGATGTTATTATCACCGAATATGAGTATTCCTTAAAATGGCAAAGAATCAAACAAGTGCTTCAAGCACGCACCGAACTCCGCCTAGCCAATGAGTATGTGGACAGATATTTAACTCCCCTAGGCATAACCCAAAGAGCCACTGGATTTCTTGAAATTTCGCGATATATTGAAGCTAGGTTAGGAATTATTTCGGAGGATACACTCCCTCATCCCCCCCTTCCCGGGAATGAAATCAATATTCGTAAAAACTATAATTTGGAGCTACCAGTAGTGGAAACGCCGGATTATACCTGGACCGGCCGGGACGTACTGAGTATTCTGAGGAAATACAATTTTCGCATCAATTCAAAGAGTTCCAAGACATTACGGGCGACGCTTACGCGGTTTTTAAAAGCAGCTGTCCGTGATCAATATTTAGCGGAACGAGCCAAACAGTTGGGTTTGGAATCCAAGCAGCGTGTCGAGAGCAACGTTCAGATGTGGGCGCGGTATTTTCTATATCAGCAGGGGGTCAAAACTTTTGCAGAGAGGGATACAACATTGACTCTGCCCGCAATGATTGCCGATAAGATTACGGAGTTACGAAGCGCTGCCCATATCACGATTAATCAAGAATTATTGGACAGTATCGAATCGACCGGTATACCCATGGTAGCTTTTTGGAATGGTGATATTACCCGACAATTGGCGGTCCCACCTTTGGCAGAATTCCGGTAATTTTGCAAGGGAGGAAACATAGCACTAGCTTGAAAAGTGGCCCTTTGAAATTGGAAAGTTGGAAATTGAAGCGCCTATGAAGTCGGGCAAAGAAACTGAGAGCATACTTACCCAACGTCATGATGTTCCCCTGGGCCTCATTTTGCCTACTGTCACGGCCCCCTGCCAACGTCCGTAACCCTTCATGACAAGGAGGTCATGGACTAAGAAAAGGCCACTCCCTTTTGGGAAAAAACTGGTAATCAAGAAAGTACTGGTCTATAACTGCATTCGGCCATTGACTTTTCATGGCCATTTTCTTTTCCCGCATTAGAGTGGGCAAATCGATGTATTTGTCGAAGGTGACATAATCTTCCCAGTCTCCGTCAAAAAAGGTGGGCCACCCTTTTGCCAGGGGATGATCCGGGCTCTTGATGCTCTTTTCATGCCTATCAAACCTGGTGCGCATATCGTCGATGGTAGCGGGCTTATCAACATACTCATATTTTACCGCTATTTGCTCAGGCTTTATTTTTTCCCACCCAACCGGTAATGATCCATGCCCGCCCCACTGTACATTGACTCGTGCCCTGCCGTTGTTTTGCCTGGCCTCCTGCCTGGCTTCGTCCGTGCTTAGGATGGCCCTGTGGAAATAGGTGAAGAGCTGTACAAATTCACCGGCGGCAGGATCATATTCAATCCAGACCTTTTCATGGTCGGTGGGGTCGTTGTCGGCCGGGAAATCGATGTCATCATCCCAAAACAGACTATATTCAATGATGGGTTTTTCCGGGTGCAATATGACGGCCACATCTTCCAGCTCAAAGTATTCAGCTGCATGAACATACAGCCTTGGCGCCAATCGAACCACCAGGTCAAATTCAGCGGACGTCAGCACTGCAGGCGGATCCATGGCCAGGACCTGATGATATCTTTCGCTGGCCTCCTTCAGGCGCCTCTCCAAATGATAAGCATAGCCCAGGCGATTTGTGTAGTAGGCCCTGTCACCCGTTCCCTGTTCAAGGCCCTTGATGTAGTGCTCCGTAGCTAGCTTGAAATTCTCTCTTTTTGCCTTCCCACCCACTCTGAACAGATCAAGGTACTTGTCGCCCTCATCAAAATATGATCCCGGTCGTGATTGCGGCTGAGGCAAAATCATATCTTCCGTTAAAGCAGAAGTAGCGCTCATTTGCTCCCCGGTAGTCGGCACAATCGGAGCACTAACAACCAGAATTAGCGGCACAAATCGGACGAGATTAATGGCCACCGTTCAAATCTCCCGGTTTTATGATGAGAAGATGCTGCCTAAATATTCAGCGGCCATTTGAGCATATTGAAGAGGATCGGCTTTGGCCGGATCCTGTTCCGCTTCCACAATCATCCAACCCTCGTAGACGGATTCGACGACCACCTCAAAGATAGGCACAAAATCAATCATGCCATCACCAGGCACTGTAAATACCCCCTCCAGGACTGAATCGAGAAATGAGCTTTTGTCGCTTGGTCCTGACTCTAAGATATTCCTGCGGACATCCTTGAGGTGAATATGTATGATACGATCACTGAATTTCTTAAATACGTCTAGCGGATCCATACCGGCATAACGGAGGTGACCCGTATCGGCGCACAGGGAGATCGTGTCAGGGTTGGTCGATTTCATTAACCGCTCAATTTCTTCATAGGTTTCTATTCCGGTACCCATGTGATGATGGTACCCGGCCTGGATTCCATAGGTATGGCATAACTGCCCAGCTTTACTCAATCCCTGGATAAGGCGGTCCCAATCTTTATCATCGAACACCGGTTTTTGTGAAAGGGGAATATGCCTCGCATTATGCACTGCTCCGCTGCATTCCGCGAGGTTAATGGTCTTCGTTCCCATGGCGGAGAGAAACTGGAGCGATTTTCCCAACCGGTCCAATTCTTCTTCCGGGTTGGTGTTTTGGACAAAGTAGGTTGAGAACCAGCCAGAGGCCAGATCCAAATTATAGGCATCGAGTATGGGTTTGAGCCGCTGGGCTTCCGTTGGATACTTGTGGCCCATCTCCGTGCCGGAAAACCCGGCTTTCTGCATGTCCCCAAGACATTGCTCAAGCGTGATATCCGCTCCCAGTTCAAGCAGATCATCGTTGCTCCAGTTGATGGGGGCTATCCCAAACTTGATTTTATTCCAAATCATTCCTTGGCCGTTCCCTCTGTATGGGTCGTCTGCGCGACCACGCCCTGCCGGGACTGGATGACCGGGACCTGAACATTCTAAAATTGCCGCTTCTTCTGAAGGCTTTTGTCATACTCGTCCCTGGCTTGCTTCACAGACGGCATATCGGACACCTCTGCCACTGGCACTTCCCACCAGGTATCGTAGCCGGGCACGTCTGACGGCCCGATAGCAATATGAATGAGTGTGATCTTCTGGTTGGATCTCGCCTGTTCAAGGGCCGCTTTGATTTCTTCGCGCGTATGGGCCTCAATGCCATGGGCACCCAGGGATGCTGCGTTCTGCGCAAAGTCAATTTTCATATATTCACCTGTCAATTTCTTCGTCTTGGGGTCGCGCACCTGGTACCGATTACCAAACCCCAGGCTCCCCAGACTACCGGCCAGAGCGTTAATGCTGCCAAATCCTTGGTTGTCCAGCAGGACCACAATCATCTTATGACGCTCCTGGATTGAAGTTACCAGTTCCGTGTGCATCATAAGGTAGGAGCCGTCACCCACCATGACGATCACATCGCCGTCTTCCTTGGCCATGCGCGCACCCAACCCGCCGGCTATTTCATAGCCCATGCATGAGTAACCATATTCCATGTGATACTGATCGCCATTATCGATGCGCCACAGTTTATGCATATCCCCTGGCAGGCTTCCCGCCGCCGCCACCACCGTGTCGCGCTCCGTCATGAAGTCATTCACCAGCCCGATGACTTCGCCCTGCGTGAGCCGCTGATCTTCTCGGGGGGCAACTATTCTGGTGACCTCCTGGTCCCATTGAGCTTTTAATGCGGCGATGGATTCGGCGTATGACTTCGACACATGGTAGCCACGCTCAACCAGCCTCGCACCCATGCCGGTCAGGGTAGCCTTCGCGTCGGCGACAACCGGTAACGCGGAGTGCTTATGGGCGTCCGAATCGTTCACGTTGATGCTTATGAATTTTACATCCGGATTTTGAAATTGAGTCTTCGAGGCAGTCGTGAAATCGGACAACCGCGTTCCCAGGCAGATAACCAGGTCTGCTTCCAGGGCCGTTCGGTTGGCCGCCAGGGTGCCCGTCGCGCCAACGGCACCGAGATTCTGTCCATGCTTCCAGGGTAGCGAGCCTTTGCCTGCCTGGGTTTCTCCTACGGGTATGCCCGTCGCTTCACAAAATTGGGCCAGGCTAGCCTCCGCCTGGGAGTAGAGCACCCCTCCGCCGGCGATGGCCATGGGCCTCCTGGATTGCACAATCAACTCCACCGACCGGGTGAGTACCGCTTCATCCGGCTCTCGCCTGGCAATCGAGTAGATGCGTTTTTCAAAAAACTGCTGTGGGAAGTCATATGCTTCCGCCTGTACATCCTCCGGTAGCGCGATGGTGACTGCGCCTGTCTCCGCCGGGCTGGTAAGAATCCGCATCGCTTCCGGAAATGCGGACAGGATCTGCTCCGGTCGGTTGATTCGGTCCCAATACCGGCTTACGGATATGAAGCTGTCATTCACCGATATATCCTGGCTTTGAGCATGCTCCAATTGCTGCAGCACCGGGGCAACGCTTCGGTTTGAGAATGTATCCCCCGGCAGTAGGAGTACTGGCAATCGATTGATGGTCGCGCCCGCGGCGCCGGTAACCATATTGGTGGCGCCCGGTCCCACCGAGGAAGTACAGACGAAGGCCTTCAGACGCCGATGCTGCTTGGCAAATGCTGCGGCGATATGCACCATGCCTTGTTCACTTCGCGGTAAATAGTGCGTGAACTCGCCATCTTGCTCCAGTGCCTGCCCAATACCGGCCACATTGCCGTGGCCAAATATCCCCAACATGCCCGCAAAAAACGGGTGGCTTTGCTCATCGAATTCAACCCACTGGGCTTTAAGGAACCTGACAATTGCCTGGGCGGTTGTTAATCGTATACTATGGCCCATACTCTAAACGCTCCATTTGATCGTCAGCGCCCCAACCCGATCTGATCGTAGATAGATTCCAGCAGCTCGATGTTCTTATACCCGTCCATCTGCGTTGCAACCAGGGAGCTATCCTCTGACTTCTTGCCACGAATGCGATCTATAAACGCCTTATTCTCCCGTCTATAACCCCACCTGTCTTCAATGGGCAACTGGGAGTATTCCAATTTTTCCGTCTCGGCTTCCAAATTCGGGCAATAGGAGACTGCTTCCATCTCATCATTATAGATCGAACTGTGATCCCCATAGATTTCAAGCCTTTCAAAGGGGAATAGCCAGGTGGCATGCGCCGTTGAAGAAAAGACACCATGAACGCCGCTTTCCAATTCAAATATCATGGAGAAATCATCGACACATGCATAGATCGATTTCGATCCTACGGCGGTTACTTTTGTTACCTCTCCAAACAGATATCTGACAATATCTACCAGATGAAGGGTCGTATCGAAAAGAAATCCTCCCGTTACGTCCGGGTTACTTGCCCATGCGGGTACCTGGAGCTCTCCCCGGTTCATTTTGATATTGAAAGACTGCGGGACGATTTCACCCGCCGCAATCAATTGCTTCATTTTCAAATAGACCGGTGCAAATCGGCGATTAAACCCCAACTGGTAGATTTGCCCATTTCCTTCACTGACTTCGATGATCCTCTGGGCATCGGAAAGGTTCAGGGCAAAGGGCTTTTCGCAAAAAACATGCTTATTTTGCCCTAAAGCCTGACAGGTCAATTCCGCATGAAATCTATTGGGGGAAGCAATATATATGGCATCGGAATCATCAATCACCGCCTCCATGCTCGAGAGACACTGCATGCCATGCTCTGAGGCAAACTGCACGCTAATATCATCTTTGATATCATACACCGTCCCCAGGATTACATCCGGATTTGCCTTTAGAATACCAGCATGGCTGCGGGCGATTTCTCCGGCACCTATGAAACCCGTTCTAATGGGGCTCATGCGGTCGGTCCCTGGTAATGATAGTCGGATGCCAATTTATGAATGACATCTTGATATGATCGATCGAAGGGTCCTTCTTTTTCCAACTTCAGCGATGTCATGGCAGCAGCAAACTTGGCAGAGTCACCTGGTGACCACTTGAGACGGCTGGCAAGATAGGCGGAAATACAGGTATCCCCGCGTCCGGTTCGCCCCTTCAGCGACTCGATCACAAAAGGAACCTCAAATATTTCTTCGTCCGCATAAACCAGGACGCCGTCCGCATAGGTAATAACGACTTCACGCGGACCCCAGCTCACGATGATTTTGGCTGCTTTGGCCATATCCTTCTCACCAGTAATCACTTCTGCCTCCACCCTATCCGCCTTAACGGTGTGAATATTCCTTAAGGCATCCTTTTTGGCAGGCCAATCCTTAAACACCAGATTCTTTTCCTCAGGAACTCTAAGAAAGCCCTGCAGGTCAAGAGACACTTTGGGAAATCGCTCCACGATATAATGAACCAGATCATCTGGAACTTCGCCTGCCATCAGCGATCCGATATGAAGGATCTTCGTTTCAATCGCCGGAATATGTGCGGTCGTAAATGGGCCTGCAAATGCCGTGGCCTCAGATATTCTTTTGTCAAGATCTTTGGACGGATACGTATTCGTGAACTCGGTTGTTCTGGCTGTTTCGAACGAGAAGACATCGACACCATTATTTCTGAAGGCATCCAAATAGTGATCATCGTCTTTATTGATGAGGGTTATGACCCCGGCTTTGATTTCCAACTTGGACAGCGCCAATCCGCAATAGTACACGGCACCACCCGGCGCTTCCGTCTCGATGCCGCGCATAACGAGCTTATCCTTGGTGATTTGCCCCAGTACGACTATGTCAAAACTCAGTTCGCGCATGATTTACCTTATCCTGCTTTAACAAATTGCTGCCGGAAGGCAGAACGATCCCTGCTTGCCGGCCACTACACTGGTTCAAGGCTCCGGTGGAACTGTGCAGTATAAACTCTGCATCGAGTTTAGTGGTCACAAAGGACGGTTTGTTCCCGCTTTCAATTCTTGACAGGAGCAGATCTACGGCGTTGGCGGCCATGATTTCAATGCAATCGGTTGCGCCAACTTATCCTGCCTTATTCTTGCTTGTCAAGATTATTTGTATCGGAAGTCGCGTCTGCAACTTGGGGAGCAGGGCCTCGTAGGTTCAAATCCTGGCGCTGGTAAGTCGTTGCTAAAGGCTGCATGGCAGGGGGCAAAGCAGCACTCACTTTGTCCGGGAATACTTAGCTGCGGCTGCAGCGGCCACTCTGGATGACAGTCCGGTGCGGGGCTTCTCGAGGGATTCAGGCCCATTGAAAGTCCCACTCCACCTCGACCGAGCTAGCCCCCCGCGTCAATCCTCACCCTACCCCGACCAGCGGCACCGCCTTACCTTCCTTCGCCCCGCCGGAACTTGTCCCGATCCATCGGGAGGCGGCGGGCCCCGGCTCTTTGACAATTTTCACGCGCACCCCGCCCCGCCCGACGAGTCATCTTGGTATCACTTCGGTATCACCCCTTCCGTCGGTGGGCGTGATACCGCCAGGGGGGAGGGGGCCTCGGCCCTGGCCGTCCCAGGCCGTAGACCTTGGGCGTAACCGCCTCGGGGAGTCCGCCACGGCGAGCCGGTCACCGCTCTCGTCGGGGAGCGTGACACCTGCCCCGCCATAACTTGTCCCGTCCCGAAGCTTCGGGATTCGGGAGGCGGCGGCCGCCCGGGGGACGATGGCTCCCACCGTATCCGGTTCCGTATCCGCCTGTGGGTGCGGTTCTTGCGGTTCTTTGCGGGAGTTTGGACGAGGGGCTTGGGAGCTGTTCTGGGTCTATTTCGGGGGCTTGCCGACGGGAACGGAGGCGTGCGCCACACAGGACTCGAACCTGCAACCAACGGATTAAGAGTCCGCTGCTCTACCAGTTGAGCTAGTGGCGCGGCGGGCAAATTTACCCCCTGCCTGGACTCAAATCAAAAGCCCCAAGCAGGGAAAACCGTCCTGAGTTAGGGGTTACTTCAGGTGTATGAACGGTGAGACGTCACTGGCTAGCCCGTCGGCAGGCTGCTGAGGACGGACGCCCGCGGCAACACGACAATTTTGGCGTCGCGCGGACGCCGTGGGCAGGTACGAAAACCGGTGTGGGAAGTGGGTCGCCGGCCGCTAGACCACGCTCATCACCAGCAGGCCGATCATGACGATCAATGCGACGAAGATCGCCGCCACACCATAATTCTTGTTTCTGATTTCTGCCCACTCGTCGATGTCACGCGATATGAGCGCAAAAATCAGGACGGCAATGGCTGTTCCCAGCGAAAAGCCGATAGAAACTGCCAGCGCCCAGCCGATGGTTCTGAGGTAAAGGACCAGGGTATCACCAAATGACAGCACGTCAATCCTCCTTATTCAACCCACTCAATTTGACGCATGAACTCATGTGTTTTGATCTCGCCTTGGCGGAGCTTTTCAGCCAACGTCGTTTTGGCCCGGGTCGTCATTTGCACATCATCCGTCCTGGAAACCGCGGCTACATAAATATCGATCACGTTCAAACCGGTGCGCGCGATGGCGTGGCTGGTAGCCACATACCCAACCAGTATCACTTCTTCAAAATTGTTCCGGCGGCTGGGCAAGGTCAGGTAAAATACAAGCTCGCCGTTCTCATTCTTTTCCAGGTTCATCTGCACCATGTCCGCCGATACCCGGTAGTGCTGGCAGTTCCTCATGATGGTGGTGAAGAATATGATGTTGGCGCGAGCCGGCGTCACCAAGACCAGGCCCCAGATCAGAACCAGGCCTAAAGCGACCAGTTTTGTGGGTCTCCCCAAGTTGATCAAGTCTTGCTCCTCCAGCGCTGCGGGTTAATGAAGTGCAATATGGTTAGCGATAGCCGGCAACATTTTAAGGGTTGCGGCCCCCCAATAGCAAGGGATACCACGCTTGCTGCGCGGCCGGAGGCTCCCTCTAGAACATGGCCAGCAGCGGCAGCACTTCTTCCTGCGAAGGAGTCGTCGTCACTTCCACACCTGTGTCGCTGATGTAGGCGTCGATCTCGCTGCGGATGCCGAACTCGCCCGGCAGGTAGATACCCGGCTCGATGCTGAAGCCCACACCGGGGATCAATTGGCGGTCGTCCCGCACCTCCAAGGCATCGATGTTAACCCCCGCGCCGTGCACTTCAACGTCGATGCTGTGGCCGGTGCGGTGGGTAAAATGGGGACCATATCCGGCCTCAGTGACCACCGCCCGGCAGGCCTCGTCCACCTCCCAGCCCGCCACCGGCTGGCCCGCAGCCAGGCGCCGCTCCATAAACCCCACCGCCGCATCCCGCGCCTCCTTGACAACGCTAAAAACCTGGGCGATTTTACCGGGCACCTGTTCCCCGGCATACCCGGTCCAGGTGATGTCCACGTAGGTGGCTTCCGGCTCGTCGCTCTGTTTGGCCCACATGTCGATGAGGAGCAGGCTGCCAGCCTCGATGGGGCTGGGATTGCTCTCGGTGGGCGAGTAGTGGGGCAGGGCAGCATGGGCATCCACGGCCACAATGGGCGGATGATCCGCGTACAGTCCCGCAGCAGTCATGTCGCTCATCATCGCCTGCTGGAGCTCGTATTCAGAGAGCTTCTGCCCGTCGCGCACAGCCTTGGCCGCCGTGGCGAAGGCCCGTTCCCGAATCTGATGCATAAGCGCCACGGTAGCCATGTGGGCGGTATAGCCCTTGTGGCTCCAGCGGGAGTGGAAGTACTGGATGATGTCGCCGGATGAGACCACCTCTACGCCGGAGCTGCGCACCAGCTCCAGGGTGCCTGCGTCGATCTTGCTCACATACGGCAGGGCACATTCCGGGGAGTACTCCATGGCCACCCGATGGTGTCCGGCCAGCAGCTCACCAAGGGCATGGTGGAGTTCCTGCCAGCCGCTGTAGGGAATCCGTTTGCCCGGCAGCCCCTCAAAGTAGTGCTCCTCAATGCGGTGGACCAGGGCCGCGGGGCTGCCGGTGGCAGGCAGCAGGTAGAACCAGCGGCGCGTGATCAGCCCCTCATCCAGCGGCACGAACTGGCGGGCGAAGGTGTTGAGTCCCTGGAAGTCATACAGCAGCCAGGCATCCAACCCCTGATCCGAGAGGAACTTCTGGAACTTGGGCAGCGTTTCGGCACTGATTCTGGTCATGGGCGCCTCCTGATGTTTGAAATCTGCAGGTGCTGGTCCGGCACGACTAAGTGTTGGGATTGGCCGGGTGACAAATTATATTACCAGCGGCCCAAAAGCACCCTTGGGGTGCCTCGCTGGGCGCTCTTTGACATTGGGGGCGAAACGGTTTCGACGGATTGGCAGGTGCACGTGGTTGCGCGTCGAGGATGTCTGGTCACCTCGTCAAATCATCCGGGCAGACCAACAAGTGCCGATAACTACGGCATGGCCTACGCTTAAATAGCATAGGCCCGTCGCCCCGGGGGGTGTCTGCCCTCCCGGGTCTCGGCGTCATCGCTGCAGACTGGTTCCTGTCTGCGCCTGAGGGGCAGGAACGAGACCTTTTCAGGCTGGCCGCTTCGGCGTTTGTCCGTTGACCAAGAAGCGGTGAGACCCATCAGCGGACTATGCGTGTAGACGCCGCCTGGACCACTTCTTCGGACGGGGGTTCGACTCCCCCCGCCTCCACTATCTGATCGGGGGGCCTCAGCGTAGCCAGCAGGCTACTGCCTACGGCGAGCCTTCGACTCCCTCCCTCCGGCCGTAGGCCAACAGGCCAAGGCCGCCTCCACACCATACCCAAGAGTGTACCACCACCTTCCGGGAATGGATGGGCCGGGTATTTTAGTATCAAGTATCAAGCCGAATTCTTGCCACTCTTATTTTGTCATCCATTTTGCCTGTAATAACAGCATCAACAGGGATATTTCATGAGCAGTTCGAAGTCACCCTTTTCGCCTGCGCTGTTTGACTTTCTCAAGGAACTCAGCGAGAATAACAACCGCCAGTGGTTCAATGCCAACAAGGAGCGGTACCACTCAGATGTGCGCGACCCCATGCTCCAGTTCATCGTCATGATGCAAGCGCCGCTGGCCGAGCTTTCGGCCCACATCGTGGCCAGCCCGAAGCCGGTGGGCGGTTCCATGTTCCGAATTTACCGCGACACCCGTTTCTCCAAGGACAAAACG
This sequence comes from Candidatus Neomarinimicrobiota bacterium, assembly GCA_022560655.1. Lineage (NCBI taxonomy): Bacteria > Pseudomonadati > Fidelibacterota > Fidelibacterota bacterium. The sequence continues at coordinate 27,705 of JADFSS010000013.1, read as the reverse complement.
CCCTACAAGACCCACGCCGCTGCCCACTTTCAGCACAGCAGTAGCGGCGATGCCCACTCCCTGGGATTTTATGTGCACCTGGGTCCGGAGAAAAGTCTGCTCGGCTGTGGCGTATGGCGTCCGGCGACCCCCTCGGCCTATCAAATCCGCAACCACATCGCCGCGCACCCTGAAGATTGGCGCAAAGCGACAACCGGGCAGGCGTTTTTAAGCACTACCAACGGCGTGGAGGGCGAGCAGCTCAAGCGGGTACCCAAAGAATTCGGCCCCGACCACCCCTTTGCCGATGACCTGCGCCGGAAGGATTTTACCGCGTCCGTACGGCTGAGCAGCAGGGAAGTGACGTCGCCGGGATTCGTGGAGCAGGCGGCCAGCAGCTACCGCGCTATGGCCCCGTTAGCGGCCTACCTGGCCCGGGCGTTGGAGTTGGCCTGGTAGCGCGGCGTCGGTGCACCCCGGATTGACCGGCTCCCGCACCCAACAGATTTGACGGTGCCGCCGGGCGCTGGCTCGAAAACGAACTCCTTATCCCTTCGGCATGGGTTAGGTTAGGCAGATTCAAGAGCACGTTTCTCCTGCTGTTCGTCCTTTCCACCTTTAATCAAAAGCCACAAGTTAAGTGAAAATTCCGCAATAACCGCAGGCACGGCAACAAACACTAAAAATAATGCTTCGTTGTTGGCGTAGCGGGATGAAAGAAAATTTCCAAAACTATCTATTTGATAGCCTACAGATGCAATTATCAACAGGACGCCCAAAATTCTGGGAATGTAGTCCGACTTGAAAATCAAATAACCAAGGACAAATATATGCAGGCCAAAAAATATGAATGAAATATGCATTCCATATTCGTACGCATTAAGAAATAGCATCGCTTGAGCATGCAACTGATTGGGTTCAAATACTGTGGCATAGTCCGAACCACTTAGAAGTTGCCAAGCAAAAACAAGATTGAGCTGATTGAGTACAAAAACAGCGACAAACACCAACCGCAACCACGCCGCGAGCAGCGAGAGACTCTTACTTACTGGTTTGAGGAAAACATAGAGCGCCCAAGCTACAATCGCATCAGCCGTAAGCGCGAATAGCCAGCTAGCAATACCCATGCGAAATAGTGACTCAGAAGCCATAATATTATCGGCTGTTGCTGCTGCATTCCCCGGCACAGAAATCCCAGAGAAACTAGCGAAGCCACCGAATATAAAAATGATTAGATACCCGAACCCTGCGACCAGGGCAGCTTGGCGTAGTGATATATCAGCGATACGGTTTGTCATTTCAATTTCTCCTGATTTATTAGGTTTTGTTATTATGCTCCACAGTTATGACCACATTCCCCTTTTTGTGCCCTTTTTCAACATACCGGTGAGCCTCGGCAGTTTGTTCCAACGGATAGCGTCTATCGATGACCGGCTTTATCTTTCCCGTCTCAATCAGCTCTTTGAGGAAAACTAAATCTTTCTTGATTTTCTCTGGTGGCCTCACATACGTGGCCTTAATAATGGCTTTTTTACTGCCGAATATTGAAGTCCATAACATTGGAAATATAGTTGCGGCCCTACCGGCATCAAGATAGACACCCTTTTGCTTTAGCGAGCCTTTACAACGTGAAAATGAACTCTTGCCTACCGTGTCAAAAATAACATCATAGGTAGCACCACCTTTGGTAAAATCCTCTTGGGTATAATCAATGACTGTATCGGCGCCCAGAGATTTCACCAGTTCTATATTTGTTGTGCTGCAGACGCCGGTCACTTCTGCCCCAAAGTACTTGGCAACCTGTATCGAAGCAGTACCTACAGATCCAGAAGCGCCATTGATAAGTACTTTTTGTCCACTCTGAATAGTTCCCTTACCCCTAAAAAAATGTAATGCTGTTAATGTCCCTTCAACAACAGCGACAGATTCCTCATAAGACATATTGGTAGGTTTTATGACCAATGCCGCGTTTTCAGGCAGAGAAATGAACTCAGCATAAGCACCGAAGCCGAGCCCGGCATGTCCCAAAATTTGGTCACCGATTTTAAATAATTTTACATCTTTTCCAACGACTTCAATTTCCCCGGCTAGCTCAATCCCGAGTATGTTTTTTTTAGGTTTTGTGAGACCAGTGAATAGTCTAGCAATAAATGGTTCACCTTTTCGACCGGAGAGACCCGATGTTGTTGCTGTTGCTGCGTGAACCTTTATGAGTACTTCATTATCTTTAGGAACAGGTTTTTCTACCTCTTGGAGCTGAAGAACATCCGGTGGTCCGTATTTTGTGCATACAATCGCTTTCATAGGTATTGCTCCAAGATTACTTTGATGCGGCCATTTTCAGTTAAGTATACCACAATAGGTCCTGCATGCTTGCAAAACCTAACGGCCTGGGTGCTGAACTATTGTTTCTGACCCGCCCTGTAGATGAAAATGGGCGGCCCGATGGCTGGAGAGCCCTGCTGGGGTGGGGTTGAGGTGGCCGGGATGCCGGGCTCCGGCAGAGCTGTAGGGGGCTCACCGGGCTGCACGCCTAGCCGCTGAAGTGGCGCTCTATGCCCTCATGCATATCCTCTATGCCCCTAAGCACATCGGAGTAGTTGGCGAGTTTCACGATTTTGGCCTGGGCCCGGTAGGCCGGGGGCAGCACCGCCCGGGCCGCCGCCTTGTCATCCAGTTCCACGATCATCCACGCCTTGTGCTCGCCGTCCTCGCAGCCGTAGTCGGCGTGGGTCATAAAGTGGGAGCCGCTCTCCATAAAAATCTTGGCGGCCTGAGCGCAGTCCTTCCGGTCGTGGGGCACCTCGATCAGGAATCTTTCCATGGCAGGTCCTCTCGCTGGTGATGTGTGACGTTGCTGGGGGGTGAGCCCGCCGCCAATGTTACAGGCGACAGCGGCGGTTGTCCACAGGCGCGTGGCGGGCTGATGCCCACTGGTTGACCAGCGTGAACAGCGAGGATAGCGCCAGTAGAAAGAACGGCACGTCCACGGGCTACAGCCTATCCGGCGCAGCGACGCCCAGAATGGCCAGGCCGTTGGCCATGGTCTGGCGGCAGGCGGCGGTAAGCACCAGCCGCGCGGCGGTGAGCGCCTCGTCCTTGGTGACCACCCGGCCTGCGGCGTAGTAGCGGTGGTAGTCCGCCGCCAACTCCTGTAGATAAGCCGCCACCGTCTGGGGTTCCAGCGAGTCGAGAACCTGGGACACCACTTCGGGGAACCGCCACAGCGTGACCATGAGCGCGCGCTCCTCCGGAAGGGTGAGCAGCCTCAGCTGCGCCCGGCCGGGGTCGAGGACGTGGCCACTGGCCGCGGCATGATGGGCGACATTGACCATCCGCGCGTGGGCGTACTGCAGATAGTAGACGGGATTCTCATCGGAGGACTTGCGGGCCAGCTGCAGGTCAAACTGGAGGTGTGAGTCCATGGTCCGCATGATGAAAAAGTACCGGGCCACATCCGGGCCCACCTCCTGGATGAGCTCCTCCAAGGTGACGAAGGTCGCCTTGCGGGTGGACATCTTCACCGTTTGCCCGCCCTGGGTGAGGGTGACAAACTGGTGGATGAGCACCCGGATGTGGGTGGTGTCATAGCCCAGCCCACGGAGCCCCGCCAGGACATCGGGATAGGTGTCCTGATGGTCGGCCCCGAAAACGTCCACGATCAGGTCAAAGCCGCGGTCCAGCTTGTGGGCGTGGTAGGCGATGTCGGGCAGGCGGTAGGTGGGCTCACCGGTCTGCTTGACCAATACGCGGTCGTCGGCACGGCCCAGAGCGGTGGCCTTCAGCCAAGTGGCGCCATCTTGCTCGTAGGCCAGCTGGTGCTCCCGAAGCTTGGTGAGGACGTTCTCCAGCGCACCCGATTCGTATAGACGGTTCTCGTTAAAGTAAGAATCCAGCGTAACGCCCAGTTGTTTCAACGTAGACTTGATGTCCTCAAAAATGGTCCGTTCCGCTGCCGCGGTAAACGGTTTGCTGTCATCTGCGTCGGCCTGGTCCACACCATTGCCGGCAATCAGGGCCTGGGCGATCTCACGGATGTAATCGCCCTCGTAGCCATCTTCAGGGAAGCTGGCCTCCAGCCCGAGCAGCTCCCGGTAGCGGGCCTGCACCGATTCGCCCAGCAGCCGCATTTGCCGCCCCGCATTGTTGTAGTAATACTCCCGCTCCACGTGGTAGCCATTCCAGGCCAGAATGTTGCTCACCGCGTCGCCTAGAATGGCGCCGCGGCCATGCCCCACCGTCAAGGGTCCGGTGGGGTTGACGCTGACGAACTCCACCAGCGCGCGCTGGCCCGCTCCGATTCCGGATTTGCCGTAGTCGCCAGCCTGGTCCAGGGCGGTGAGGAGCTGGCCGCGCAGGAACTGATCGGCCACGGTGAAGTTGAGAAAACCGGGCGGCGCGACGTCGACCTTGGCAATGAGTTTTGGGTCCAAGGTGAGCCGCTCCTTGAGCGCTTCAGCCAGCTGCATGGGGGGCCGGCCAGCCTGTTTGGCGTAGACCAGGGGCGCATTGCTGGCCAGGTCGCCGTGGGCAGCACGTTTCGGGCGTTTCAGCACCATGTCATCCGGTTCGATGTCCAGCTGTTGCAGTGCCCCGGCGAGTTGAGTGCGCAGCTGGTCGATCACGGGCGGGGCTCATCGATGGTGGACATCTTTGCGTCGGCCCACAGGCGTTCCAGCCCATAGAATTCGCGCGCCTCCGACAGAAAAACATGGGCGATGACATCAATGTAATCCATGAGCACCCAGGAAAGTTGTCGGGCTCCCTCGATGTGGTAGGGGCGGCTATGCTCGGCTCGCAGAGAGTGATCAATATGATCCACGATGGCCTTCACCTGCACGTCGGATTCCCCCGACCCCAGGACGAAGAAGTCGGTCATGGTGGTAAGACCGCGCAAATCCATAATGACAACCTCCCGGGCCTTCTTGTCGAGCATCAGCGCGGCCGACCGGGCTGCCAGTTCGGACGAGCTGAGCACCGCGCCAGGCGGGCGATCAATCATGCTTCATATTGCGACCAGCTGGGAGCGCGCAGGCGAGGCAAGGAGCGGGGCCTAACGGCCTGAATTCTGCATGTCCCGGAAGGCGGTCAACGATTCGTAATCCTGCCCGATGACCACCGTTACATCCAGTTGCAGTGCGGGGTCGGGGAGGTTTTCCACGGCGCTGGGTTCCACGCCCAGGGCCTGGGCCAATTGGCGGGCGCGCTCAAAGTTTTTACCGCGGTTGACCACCAGCGTGCGGGGATAGTCGTAGCGGCGCGCATTGGTGAACCGCACCACGTCGTAGCCGTAGCCCCGGAGGTAATCGGTGAACTGGTTGGCGATCCCCGGCACGCCGCAGCCGTTCAGCACTTCGATCTGAACGTGCTGGCCAGTGGCGGTCAAGCCCCCCGTCGCTCCACCGGGAGACCCGGGCGGGACAGACAGCAGCCGGGCCCGTTCTGCCAGGCCCTCGCCGGAGACGGTTACCTGCACGCCGGACCGGGTAGTGAGGGCGGAAATGACGAAGCCCAGCACCAGCAATCCCATGACGGCCAGGGCCAGGTTAAAGAGCCAACGCTGGAATTCGAACCGGCGTCTGCTCCAAGGTCGATGTGTGGGGTTGGTAGGTCGGTAACGGGGTCGGGGGCGCCGTTGGCGTCGCGTAACGGCAGACTCCTACTGGCCGGCCGTATTGAGCCCGCCGCCAGGGGAATAGGTTTGGTAGGGCAGGTAGCCGAAGCCGCTCAAAGATGAATACCGTGACCGGCGGGGCAGGTTGGAGAAGCCCACCTGTATGTTGAAGTTGCGGAGCAGTTGCCAGTTCATCCTGGCCTGATAATAAACCTGGAGCGGGTTGGTGCCCAACTGCTGTGCACTCACGATGTTGGGCTGGACAAAATGAACGTGACTGGTGAGCACAATATTGTCGGCCACCAGGTAGCGCATCTGATTGGTGTAAATGCTGAGGCTGGAGGCCCCCGCCGGCAGGCCGATACCCGAGGCGACAGAAAAGGAAAAGTTGTGGCTCATGCTGAACCGCTGGGGGTCGAGCCAGGAAGGGCTGGCGATGGACTTCAGCGGGGTAGCCGCAGAGGTGGCGGGCAGATCGTAGCGCAGCTGGCCGGCTGCGGCGCTGACAAGCAGCAGTAAGGCAGCCGCAAATGTGCCCCGATTACTCATTGAATGCTTCGGCATGGACCCTCCTCAGCTCGGCTTTGGTGTTAACTCCCAGAATTTGCTTATAATCTCTTGCCTTTTCAATAGCGATCATTTGATTTTGTTCCCGCAGAAGGGTGAGCACATCGGGCAGGTAATATTCGTGTTGCCGGTTATGATTTTTCACCAACGGCAGGGTAGCGAACAGGGTTTGGGCATCAAAGACATAGATGCCGCCGTTGATTTCGCGGATGGCACGCTCCCGGGCCGTGGCATCTTGCTCCTCCACCACCCGCAGCAAGTGCCCCTGGTCGTCCTTGAGGATGCGACCGTAGCCGGTGGGGTCAGGCAGCTGGGCGGTGAGCATGGTGGCCCTGGCACCCGTGGTTCGGTGGCGGTCGCACAGGGCGTGCACCGTATCCGGCGCCACGCCGGGGACGTCCCCGGAAAGCACAACGATATCGCCGTCCATAGCGCCCAGCATGGGTCGGGTCTGCTCAACGGCGTGGGCCGTGCCCAGCTGCTGCTCCTGTTCCACGAAGGATAACTTGATGCCCCTGAGAGAAGCCTTCACGCGCTGCTGGCCGTGCCCCACCACCAGTACGATGGGGTCCGCGCCCACCTCCTGGGCCGTGGCCACCACCCAGTGGATCATGGGCTGGCCGTGCAAGTCGTGGAGCACCTTGGGAAGCTTCGAGCGCATGCGCTTGCCCCGCCCGGCTGCAAGAATGATGGCTGCCAGCTTACGGTCGCCGGTCACGCGATGCCACCGCTCTGAATGATCCCGCCCCCCAGAACTACCTCGCCAGCATAAAATACGGCCGACTGTCCGGGCGTGATGGCCAGCTGCGGCTCTGCAAACTCCAGCTGTGCCGTGGCGCCACCGGTGGGAGTGAGCCGGGCCGGCGTACCGGTCCCGTTGTAGCGCACGCGTCCATCAATGTCACAGGGTGCGGCAGGGGGCTCCACCAGCCAGTTGACTTGCTCCACAGTGCAGCGGGAGCTCAGCAGGGCAGCCCGGGATCCCACGGTGATGCGGTTGTTGTCCGCATCAAGGGCAGTCACATACTGTGGCTCGGGGCTGGACAGACCGAGGCCGCGGCGCTGGCCCAAGGTAAAGTAGGGATATCCGGGATGGGTACCCAGCACCTCGCCGGCCTCATTGACGATCTCGCCCGCACCGATGTCGGCCAGGCGGTCAGGTGCCTGTTGGCGCAGGAAATGCCGGTAGTCGTTGTCGGCCACAAAGCAGATATCCTGGCTGTCAGGGGCCTGGGCCGTGGCAAGATCGTGCTCGCTGGCCACCTGCCGCACCCGGGCTTTGGTCATGCCGCCCAGGGGAAAAAGGGTCCTGGCCAACGTATGGCGGTTGATGGCCCACAGCACGTAGGACTGGTCCTTGTTGGCGTCCAGCCCCTTGAGCAGGCGGGGGGCGCCGTCAGGTCCAGCCTCGATGCGGGCATAGTGGCCCGTGGCGATGAAGCGCGCGCCGAGCTGGTCTGCCTGGGCCATGAGGGCGTCCCACTTGACAAAACTGTTGCAGCGCACGCAGGGATTGGGGGTGCGGCCACCCAGGTACTCGTCCACAAAGTGGTCCACTACCTGGGTCCGAAACACCTCCTGAAAGTCAAGGGTGTAGTGGGGTACGCCCAGGCTATAACAGACGTCGCGGGCGTCGTTGATGGCCTCCACCGGGCAGCAGTTGCTCTCGCCCACGATATGGCCACCCGCGTCTCGATACTCCCACAGTTTCATCGTGACGCCGATGGCGTCGTAGCCGGCCTCCAAGGTCTTCAGGAGGGCCACGGAGCTGTCCACGCCACCGGACATGGCCACCAGCACGCGCGAGCTCATGGGCCGGTATCCACGGCCGGCACCGTCATTTCAGGTGACCTCAACCGCTGGGATAACCCCTGAACCACTTCATCAACAACGTGGGCCACAGCCAGGACTTCCTGCTCCGTGGTGGCATAACCGAAAGAAAAGCGCACCGACCTAGCGGCCTGGGCCTCGCTGAGGCCCATAGCCATGAGCACCCCGGACGGTTCAACCGATCCCGATGCACAGGCCGAGCCATAGGAGACGGCCACGCCGTTCAAGTCCAGATTCATCATCAGTGACTGACCGTAGCCATCGTCGGGTTGGTGCTCCGGTGTGCCGCCTGCAGCTGGTGGGAAGCGCAGGCTGATGAGCCCCGGGTAACCGTGGTCGCCGTTCACTTGATATGTCACGCCGAGACGGTCAAGCTCCGCCAGGAAGGTCTCGCGGTAGTCTGTCAACCGGTGCCAGAGAGTTTGGCGGTGTTGGAAAGTAATTTCGGCTGCCCGGGCAAATCCGATGGCCCCGCTCACGTTCTCGGTGCCGCCGCGGTGGTTGTTTTCCTGTGAACCTCCCAGGTGGAGGGTCTCGAAGGGCACGTCCTTGCGGGCATAGAGCAGGCCGACGCCCTTGGGTCCGCCCAGCTTGTGGGCCGATGCCGACAGAAAATGAATGCCACTGGCGGCAACATCCAGGGCTACCCTGCCAAAGGCCTGTGCGGCGTCGGTATGAAACAGGATGCCGCGGTCCGCCGCCAGCGCGCCAAGGGCCGCAACGTCGTTGAGCACGCCGGTCTCATTGTTGGCCGCCATAATAGAAATGAGCCGGGTGTTGGGACGCAGCGCTGCCGCCACGCGACCGGATGAGATTTCGCCGGTAGGCTCGGGCGCTACCCTGCTGACCTCCACACCCCATTTCGCCAGCCGCTCCAGGGGCCGGAGAACGGAGGGGTGCTCAATCCTGGAGGTGACCACGTGATCTCCCGGCGAAAGCCGGTCGCCGAAAAGACCGCACAGAACCAAATTGTTAGACTCGGTAGCACCGGAGGTAAAGATGATTTCCCGGGTTGCCGCACCCAGGGCCTGCGCCAGCGTTTTGCGGGCCCGCTCGAGTGCGACTTTGGCCGCCTGGCCGGGTCTGTGGACACTGGAGGCATTGCCGTAGAACCGGTCATCAGCCTCGGCCATGGCCTGGCGGACCTCAGGCATGAGGGGGGCCGTGGCGGCGTAATCGCAATAGATGCTTGGCGTTGTTCCCGGCATGTTGAGTATTGTTTCAGCCAGAGCCGTGTATTGAAATTAACCGACCGGGCGAACTGCTCCCCGGCGTGCAGGGCGGGACCCAGCGGTGGGCAAAGTTAGCGCGTGAGCCTGACCGTCTCAACCATTTGGGGGCGAAAGGCGGGGAAAATCGATGGTAAGACCCTGGAACGCGGCGGTGGTGTTCGCAAACTCATGGCGCGCCCGCTGCTCCATATCAAAGACATCATCGTCGGAGTAGTTGGGGCTGTAGTGAAACAGGAACAGGCGTTTGGCCTTGGCTCCCATGGCTACCGCCACACTCTCTTCCCAGGAGCTGTGGCCCCACGTGCGATGGGCGGCCAGATCCTCGCGGTGGAAGTGGCTATCGTGGATGAGGGCATCGACGCCCCGACTGATTTCTATGGTGGCCGGCACCAAATCTTTGACGGTATGCTCAATGTCGGTGATGTAAGCCACCGCCCGGCCTTCAGCCTCCACCCGGTAGCTCATGGCGCCGTTGGGATGGGGATGGAGCGCGCACTCCACCAGGTGGCCATTCCCGAATGGATGCCGGCCCGGTTCCAGCTCCACGTAAGTGAGCTTGGCGGGCAGGTCACCAGGACTTAGCGGGAAGTAGGGTGGCCTGAATAACCCTTCGATGCTGCCCTGCAACGAGTTCTCTTTCCGTTTGGGGCCGTAGATGATAAGGTGGGCGTGCGGTTGGTGTAACGGTGCAAAAAACAGCAGCCCGATAATGTGGTCCCAGTGGGTATGGGAAAGGAACAGATGCACTTCATAAGGCTTTTCATTGGAGCGGGCGATGAGGTTGCCCAGGGGGCGAATCCCGGTGCCAGCATCGAAAATGATGTGAGTCCCATCGGTGGGGGAAAATTCGACGCAGGCCGTGTTACCCCCAATGCGATGCTTGTCCGCATCGGCCGTTGGAATCGAGCCCCGCACCCCCCAGAAACGGAGCTGGGAAACACCGTTGTTTATGAATTCGTCAGTGGACAATGTCAGTACTCTTTACGACTCGCACTCCCGGGAAGGATACTTATTGCTGCAACGGACAGCAAAATAACCATAATGAGGGTAGCTTGTAAATGCCTTTGTCGAAAAGTGGGTGTGGGCTGTGCGCAGCTGCCAGATCAGTATGCGGATACACTTTGCTGGCTCCCTCGTGCGCTTTAGAGGGTAATTTTGACGTTCGCACCTGATGGTCGGGGATACCCGGGGACATCGTATAGCCGGGTCGACGAATGGCCGGCCGCGATGGTGAGTCCGATGAGTTGGAAGACCTGACAACGTTGTCGCTGGAATCTTGCTGCACAGCCGATGAGAAATTACCGAGCAACCACCCGAGATAATGTGATCCAGGCCATACTGTGTGCTTTCCTCCTGGTGTTGTTTCCGGACCCTTCCGCCGGTCAAACTGATGTACAATGGCAGGACATCACCGACGTGCTGGGCATTGGCTCCCCCGAGCGCCTGCCGCGTTCAGGGAGTTATTCGCTGACAGAAAATTTTACCGGCAGGGCCGTACCCTTTGACTACGACGTTGACGGCGACCTGGACCTGCTCCTGACCTATGGCCCGCAGCCGGCCGACTCACTCTATTCGGGGCTCAACCGGCTGTACCGCCAGGATGATTCCGGCTGGGTAGATGTGACCGCCGCGACAGGGCTGGCCCGTTTCCCCCCGGCGAGCCACGCCGCTGTGGGCGATGTGGACGGCGACGGCTATCCGGACCTCTACCTGTGCCTATTCGGCGCGGACCGGTTGTTGCACAACGACCAAGGCCAAGCCTGGCACGACATCACCGAATCCGCAGGAATCTCCAACGGTGCCTGGGCCACCGAAGCTGTGTTTTTCGACGCCAATGGGGACGGTGCGCTGGACCTGTACGTTGCCAATTACGTGGCCTATCAGGCTGCGGACACGGTGATATGTATCGAGCCGGAAACCGGTTTGCGCACCATTTGTAATCCTTTACTTTACGCACCGGCGCCCAACAAACTCATGATCAATGACGGCTACGGGCGTTTTCACGACCTTACTGCCAGCCTGGGTCTGGCCGATTCCACCAGCCGGTCCCTGGGCGTCACGCTGCTGGACGCCAACAGCGACGGCCTCCTGGATGTGCTGGTGCTGTCAGACCGATCTCCAAACCTGTTGTACTTCAACGACGGCGACTCAGGATTTGTGCAGTCGGGGATTCTCTCCGGTGTGGCTCTGGCGCCGGATGGATCGGAGCCCAGCTGGAGCCAGGCGTTGACCCTGGATGCCAACGACGACACGCACATCGATCTCATCCTCACCCGGCATGACGGGGAACTTGTGCTGCTCCTCAACGATGGCAGCGGAACCTTTTTTGAGGGCGGATACCAAGCGGGGCTGGTGCATCCACGTTTTCCCTATGCGGCTACCGGCGCAGCGATCCTGGATCTGGACTTCAACGGCTCATTGGACCTGCTACTTGTGGACCAAAACCATGTAACGCGCCCGGATGGCAACGATTCTATGGCCGCCGACAGCTCAGGCAGCCAGCCAGCCACGGCTGCTCCACCTGATCGCGGTATGACGCGGCGCATCATGCTATCAGATAAGGCCCACCGTTTTTATCCTGCGAGCGAAACGGTGCCCATGGTGCTGGACACCAGCCTGCTGATTCCCAAGCTGCCGGTAAGCTCATCAGCAGATGATTCCGAGGATTACCTCGCTGCCGGCGGGTTCGAACTGGACCTGGGCGACGCCCCAGTATCGCCATTGGTGGCCGCGTCCCTCGTCGGGGACCTGCAGCCCGATCCCGGTGTGAAATTTCGGGGCATTGAGCTTGATACGCTGGCGGTGCGGCAGGAGGCAAGCCACTATGTGGTGGCCGATTTGACGGGGGACGGGCTTCAGGAGATCATCGCTATTTACCGGGCGGGTCTGTTCCGGGTCTGGCAGCGCGTCGTGCCGCGGCCGCCCCGATTCCTGGGCCTGAGGCCGAGGCCTGGAACAGGTCAGCGGACCGTGGTGGGTGCGCGCTTGACGGTGTCCGGGGTGGGCTACGAGCGGCGGATGCTGCTGACCCATGCAAATCCACAGATCTTTTACCTGCCGCGCCGTGTGCGACGGGTGGAGGTGGCGATGCAGTGGCCGGACGGGCACCAAGACCGCTACCGCATTCGCCAGCTGAATCGCTATTACGATGTCGTCCGGCAGGTCGAGCAGCAGTGAATCCGGATACAGCCAAAGCTGTAGAGCGGCGGGCCACGCCAGCAGCGACAGGCCCCGGGCGAACGCTCATTTGGGCGCTGGCTGGGATCCTGAGCTGGCTGCCGCAGCTGCTGCCTGGTCAGATCAGGGACCCCTACGCGGATGCGCTCAGATCGTTCGAGCTGGGTAGGTATGACCGGGCTACGAACATACTTCAGGACATCCTTGAGCGGGAGCCCGAGTGCGGTGAATGCTATGACCTCCTGGCCAGGGTAGCAACCTCGCGGGGTAATGACAGTCTGGCTGCGGTGTGGTACCGCCAGGCGCTGGTCAGTGAGCCTGATAATCCCACCCTTTACCAGAAGCTGGGGTTCGCCGAGCATCGCGCCGGCGACTTGCTGCAGGCGATAGACGATCTGGAGTATAGCTTGCAGCTGAACCCCACCAGCGGCGAGACCTACTTTGCCTTGGGCAATGTCTGGTATGACCTGGAGGCCCTGGCACAGGCCAAGGCACATTACCATTCCGCACTGGCCCTTGATAGCACCGCAGCGAAATTCCATTTTCAACTGGGCATGGTCTTTTTCAAATCCGATTCCCTCGATTCGGCCCTCACGCGGTTTCGATCAGCCTATGAACGGTACCCCAAGTATTCACTGGCCTACGAGTTCGCCGCCAACATTCTCCTACAACAGGACCGCTGGCCCGAAGTAGTGACGGTATTGGAACGGGGGCTGGCTTCGGCCTCGGAGACGGAGGTAACCCGCTTCTGGCTGGGCGTTGCACACGTCGAAGTGGGGAACTATGCACGTGCGGAAGATTTGCTGCGCGGATATGTGAGCCAGCGGGAGGACAATCTGGCGGCCAGGTACAACTATGGACTGGCTTTATTCGAAACAGGTGCGTACGAAGAGGCCGTGGCTCACCTCACGGTGATTTCGCAGGGCTTGCCGGACCTGCTCAAAGGCCAGCTGTACCTCGGCCGGTCGCTCAGCGCCCTGGACATGGATTCCCTGGCCAGTGCGGTTTTGGATACGCTGCTGGAAAGGGACTCAACCTTTTATGATGGGTGGATTGAGCGGGGCAACCTGGACCTGAAGGCCAACCGCTTCAGACTGGCCATTGCCGAGTACACGCGTGCTCAGAATCTCGACCCGGAACGCTGGGAGGCTTATCAGCGCCGGGCGCTGGCGCTCTACCTCCAGGAGGACTATGGCCAGGCGGAGGCGCAGCTCTTCTTCGCCCTAATGCGCGAAGATAGCTCGGTGGCCATCTATCATTTACTGGGAGACATTGCCGCCGCTGTGGGCGAGGACGATTTTTCCAGCTACTACTATCACATGGTGCTGCGTCTGTCGCCGGAAAATAGGACGGCGAGAGGCAAGCGTGTTGCCGCGCTGATCCGAGCCCGCCAGTGGGCACCAGCCAGGGCTGAACTGCTCAGGACTCTGGAGCGCGAACCCCGCAATGAGGAGGCGCTCTATCGGCTCGGCCGGGCAGCGCGGGCTGCGGGTGACAGCGCCGCCGCCAACAGGTATCGGGACCAGTTCTGGCAGTTGCACAGCCAGCGCAGGGAGCTTGAGCGTCTGGAATTGCGCATCAGACTCGACCGCCGCAACCCCAGGCACTACCGTGATCTGGGCTGGCACTATCTCCGGCAGGAGAACCTCAGCCGGGCCCGGGCCAATTTCCGCAGAGCCGTCGCGTTGGGGGACACGACCCTGTCGGCCAGCCTCTACCTTGACGAAGGGGACCGGCCGTAGCCGCGGCTAGGGGTCGGATCGGCCTGGAGTGCCGGAGGGTGGTGGCCGGATTACCTCTCAGGAGCTCTTGGGCGACCAGCTCTGTCTGACCACCAGGGTTGCGGCAATGACCGCCAGCACGCCCGCACCCACGAGCCTGAATAGGGTAACATCAAGAGAGGTGGCGGCGTCAAGCGCTGCGGTGACAAACCCGGCCAGGCCCTCGCCCCCCATGATCCCCGCTGCCAGAACCACACCCGCCCGCACCCAAGCGGGGCGACGACGGTTAATCCATGCGCGCATGACGCCGCCCAGTGCAATGACAAAGCTCAAGGGCCAACCGAGGAATATTCCGATGCCCAGGGGTATCAACTGCACCCGCGGCTCGCCGGATTTGGCGGCGACACCCCGGCTCCACCAGCGCAAGCCGTCCGCCAGCAGCGCCAGCCCCAAGCTACCGAAAAATGTAGGCAGGTGGATGAGGCCAGCGAATGCGTTGTAGACCATTTTGGCCTGTGGCGCAGGCAAGGCGGGGGTAAACAGCTGCGGCAGGAAAGTATCCCGGATCATCGCCAATAGAATGGGCATAGCGGGAACAATGGCAAGCACGGCAAAGAGATCGCCGCGAACAATGTAGCGGCTGGGAGTGCCGACCACCTGCGCGGACTTGAAATCGTGTCCAATGTCGCCGGCCACTGCGGTGGTTACGGCGACAAAAAAGGCGATGACGTAGCGGGCCGAACCGGGCAATGGCAGGCTGAAGATACCGTAAACAGCCGCGATGAGAAAGGCGGCCAGAATGCCGAACTGTTCCAGCGGATCGAGATTAGTGGCACCCGTCAGCTGGGCGGCCACAGGGACCAGCAGCCAGGCCAAAGCAATGGTCAGAAGCGCGCCCCACCAGCTGATGCCGGCAGCCATCAGCAGGCCCAGCCCGGCAACCGAAAGAGCCAGCACGGGCCATTGAAAGCGGTTCCGACGAAACAGGTCGGTAAGCCCTGCCAACCGGCCGTGGAAGATCAGCTGCGCCAGCCCAGACCCCAGCACCAGGCCCATACCCACGTTTTGGCTCCAGAGCTGGGGGGTGAACTTGGAAATGTCGATCAGCTGCTCGGTCACAATCGCGCCCAAAGGCATCAACACAGCGATGCCCAGGACGGCGCCGGCCAGCCAATTAAGTCCGGTTTTGGGACCCAGGATATAGCCCGCCCCCACGCCCATGGGTGCGATGAGGAATGTGAGCACCAGGCCGCCACCCAGTGCAACGGGCACAACATAGAGGTCCAGGTGATCGCGAAAAAGGGTCAAGGCGCCGGTAAGCAGACCCGCCAGCAGCACCAGTCTGAACAGGGCACCGCGGTCGAATCCCTCGCGGATGAGTTCGCCACCCGCCTGCCCCGCAGGGTAGGGCAGTCCCAGCTGCTCCACATAGCGGTGCCGCACGCGGTCCGAAAGCATGACCCCCAGCAGGCCGGCCGTCCCGGCCAGCAGACTGAGCAGGCCCACGGATGGGATGTCTGCAAGCGGTTGCAGATACATCCCCGGCAGGACAAACACCACCGCCGCAGCTACGAGTCCGCCCATGGTGCCCCCAGCCTGAGCCATGTTCACGTCGTGCATGTTGGGCTGGCGTGAAATAAGGCGCAGCAAGCCCGCCGAAACCACAATGGAAAATACAATGGGCCACGGCATGGCGCCCAGTTTCAGCGAGATAAAGGCGCTCGTGAAAAACAGGAATAGAGTGACGAGCAGCGTGACGAACAGGATTTTCAGCGTAGAAGCGGATAGCATCGTGCCAGCGCTGAAGTCAGGCAGCCAGGGCGCCTTGAATCGGCCGGGGAGCGCGCGGAAAGGGTGCGGTGGACCGCCATCGGTGGAGGCGCAGGCCTGGCGGAAGATCCGGGGAAGGGGCGCGGGACTCACTGGCGCGACCCAGTGAACCCACCCTTCCCACGACCCGTTGCAGGCCGGCAGCTGGGCAAAAGTCTGTCACGCGGCAGCCGCGGGGTCTGCAGAGACGCGCACGATCACGCCCCCGCCACTGGTCAAAACCTTACTCGAGCATGAAGGCGCACTTCGTAGGTGTAAACTCCCCATTTGGTTCACCACGAAGCCTAAACTTAACACCCGTCGCCGCCTGTGGCTCCACTTGATGTCGCAGCATCCAGTGGCGCTAGGCAGGTGCTCGGGTGGGGTCCAGCCACGTCAAGTTATTTGCCGCTACTGAATACGGTCTTGCGCGGAGTGCATTGCGAATGTAAATTGACGGGCACCACAAGGTAGATAGTACTGTACATTATCGCACGGTTACACATGTACAGATGATCGTTGATGACCGGGGGGCGGTCGACCGCAACACCTCAGCTGCGACTGGCCTAGTTCGGCTGCCTCCCGACCCCTATCCGGCAAGTTTTACCTCCAGATTGACTTCTAAGTTTGGCACTGCGACCAAGTTGCGTGACTGTCGATGCAACAAATTGGGCGCCGTTCCCGTCTGACTTGTCGACCGCAGCCGAGTTTTGAGTCATGGGGTAGGGTCGTGGGATTCAATGAGGTCACCAAGGGGTCCGCAAAGGGCCATTTTGAGACGCATCATAAACTTGACAGCTCCACCACAGGCGCTGCTGGGCATGCTGTCCCTACCGCTCGGGGCAGCAGGTGCCCGTGAAGGCGACGAGATCAGCCGCAGTTTTAGGGCGGCAAAGGGGGGCACGCTCACGCTTAGGTCTAACCGTGGCTCGGTTGAGGTTCAGACCGCTGCAATCGAGGAAGTAACCGTTATGGTTTCCCGGAGGGTACGTTGGGCGGCGACAAGAATTTTGGGGCTGACTTTGGGATCAGATATAAGCAGTCGGGAGACGACGTATTCGTCTGGGGTGAATTCAAAAATGGCAGGAAATGGCGGCGGTCCAGAGCTTTACGTCCGTAGCTCCGGTGGCTCCATCCGTATTTTGAGCCTGTAGCAAAAATCGCCTTCACCCGCAGTGCGCGGACAGAGGCGATTGAGATTACACTGCCAAGCTAATGGCCCGGCCAACGATAATCAGCTCGTGAACCCCGTGAGCCAGGGCAATCAGTGGCTACTCAGCTACTCAGTGACGTCGTATTCCGCTTCGAAACTGATGGTCCAGTTATCAGGGTCAGATTTATCCACAGACACGAGCCCCTCGGACATGAGCTTCTGATTGAACTTCTTTCTACGAGGATCATCTTTTTCAAAGGGCAGCAGGGAGTCCACTCTCTGGTCGAACTCCTCCATGGAAAGCGTATAAACGCCGTTGAAGACAAACATGCCCAAATCCCGGTGAATCTTGAACAGCTGTATCCTGCGCTCCAACGCTCCCACTCGTTCCGCCAGCGATTCCTTGCTGATGGCACCCGGCCCCATGGACTGCCGCTTGAGGGCCTTCCAGCGCAGCATGCCACGCGTCGAGAAGACAATGAAGAAAACGAAGTAAGACGCCAGAAACATGCCCAGCAGGAAGATCACCGGGCTGTTTTCATAGGTCGTTGTCAGCAGTGATACGAGCGACCCCATGACGGCAGCGAAAAGTCCGAAGAAGACCGCTGCCCAGAAAAAGGTGGATTGGTGTTGCTCAACATCCGCCAGGGGTACCAGGGCAATGCCAGTTCCCCGGGGATCCAGTAATTTTAGCGCTGTTCCTGTATCGAACCCCGGCCCTGGGCCATTACTTTTCATCGAATCGGCACTCATCCCTAAGCCCCCTCATGATTAAACCGATACTTGAGTTGGTTACCTGTTCTGCTATATCGGGTACCAGTTACTTATCTCGAGCGTCCCACGGCATGCTCGGAACTGGCTCCAATTTCAGTGCAACGAATAAGATAAAGCCTCTCCCGCCTGAAGGCAATCGTTATGTTGAGTGATTTTGCAGGTAATTCAGGCCTATTCAAGGATGGGGAGTCGCGGCTTTACGCGGTTGACCCCGGATCACCCAGCCCATCTATTCACAGCGGCAGCCGACGAGCGCTCCCCCATGCCGACGCCACCTGTCGCGCGGTGAAGGCTGCGGGCGGATCCTGATCCGGGCTGGAAAGGTTTTCCACGAGAGATACTTTTGACCTGCGGTATTGGTTAGATTTCCGTCTGCATCTATTTTGCGTTTGCGCACCAGACTCTGGATGAAGGCTAGCAAGACACAGATTCATATCGGCAGGCCGTTGGTGCTCTGGATCACCGTGGGGTTGTTGCTGGGGCTGCTGGCGGCGCAGCAAACACCGTCGCGCACGGAATACTACCGCGACGAGGCCGGTTTTCGAGCGGGCATCAAACTGTTCCCCTTTGAAATCCATGAGGACGGCTACCTGAAAGTGGTCTCTGACGGGCTTGGCTTTGTGACGCTGCTGAGTTGGTATTCCCGCACCGATTCGCTGCTGATGACCCGTTCGTACGAATATTGGGATGATCCTCCGGGACATCCTGGCCCGAGCGGATCGATCAAGCGTATGTTGGAGCTCACAGCCGACAGCCTGATTATCCGCGAAGTGATGTTCGGCGATGAAGCCAAGTCCCGGGAATTCATTGAGTATGCCTTCGGCGTAGCATTCGTATCGGACTTTCGCAACCGGTTCACCGAGGTGCGGGTGGATTCGGCCCTGCGAACCACATCCTACCGGATCGTAAGCACCCAAGGAGAGCTCATCGGGGCCGTATTTCTGGACTACGACAGTCTGGGCTATCTGACCAATGAGACCTGGTTTCAGGGTGCTGAGATGAAGCGCGTGCGGGAGTTCATGTACCGCTTCCACCGCGATACCGGGGAGCAGGAAATCATCGAGCGGGGGAGGGAGGGCCAGGTGGTGAGTCACGTCCGCATCAAGACCGACCCCCATCAGGTTCCAGGCTACGGCCTGGGCATAAAACCTGAGCAGCTGCTAGAAGCAACGCCCCCAGATAGCGCAGGCCGTTAGACGGCCCCGGGCAGACCGGTTAGCGGCTCGAACCACCACCCGAAGGGCATAGGCATCGAACGGCGTGGGGGACCACAGGGCGCCCATCGCGATCAATACGCTGCGCTGGACTTCGGCGACCGCGACACGTAGATTCTGTGTGACCCGATGATGGTTCGATGTTCCACTCAAATTTCAGGAGCTATCCTGGCAAGGTTAAGGTATAAGAGATGGCAGGGATACGACTTACTCGCCCGCTGATCATCGGGCTATTGGGCCTGACAGGTTCTCTGTGGGGGCAGGTGCCCCTGCCGCCCGCCAATCTGGTCACGGTGCCCACGGCAGGTACGCCCCAGCGGGGCATGTTCGAGGTGGAACTGCTGATGCAGCGCGACGGGGGCGTATTGGGCCGGCTGGGGGTCGGGTTCTCCGACCGCTTCTCCCTGGGTTTGAGCTACTCCGTGCAGCGCTTCATTGGGGACGATACGATCAGCTTCCAACCGCTGCCTGAGGCCCAGCTGAAATACCGCGTCATCGATGAGAGCTTCTCGCTGCCGGCCATCGCCATCGGGCTGGACAGCCAGGGACGGGGCGAATTCTGGGAGGCCACGATCGATTCGGCCAACGGGAACCCACAGATTGCCATGGCCCGGTACGATGTGAAGGCCATTGGACTATACCTGGTGGTGAGTAAGAACTGGCAGATCTTCGGCAATTTCGGCAGCCACCTGGGCCTGAGCAAGAACGTGTGGGAGAGCGATGACGTCGAGAACGGCCTCAATCTGTTTGTGGGCTTCGATAAGGATATCGCTCCAGGTCTGGGTGTTTTCCTGGAATATAACGCCGCCCTGGATGATAACGGTTACGAAGCCAAGATTACCAGGGATAAACTGAAGGAGCTGACCGTAGGGAAGGGGAAGGGCTACCTGAATGCCGGCATCCGCTGGCACCTTGCCAGCAATTTCTACATGGAGGTGGACCTGAACGACATCCTGGTTAACAAGGGCGGGGGCGTGCAGTATTTCAGCCGGGAGCTGAAGGTGGTCTACAGCGAGATTTTCTGAACTTGACAGCGGGGGAGTTGCTGATGGCACCGAAGATTGGGCCCAGTACACTGCTGGTGCTACTGGTGGCGGCACTGCCCCTGTGGGGCGGAGCAGCCGGTGCATCCCAGGGCAATGCGCCGACCTGGACGCAGATTGACGCGCTCAATGCGGCGAAGGACTTTGACGGCGCCCATGCCCTGCTGATACGGGTGGGCAGCGCAGAGCGCGACAAGGTCGACTATCTGTGGCGCATGGCCCGGCACCACTTCAACGTGTCCGACAACACGGCCGATGAGGAGGTCATCGAGCGGGAGCTCTACGCCGGCTTCGATCAGGCGCAGAAGGCGCTGGCCGCCGATTCCGCCAATGCGTTCGCCCACGGCTACTACGCCATCCTCATTGGCCGGGTGGGGCAGATCGAAGGTACCAAGCAGAAAATCAAGAACTCCTACGCCGTGCGGGATCATACCCTGAGGGCCATCGAGCTGGACCCGATCAACGACTCCTGGCAGCATGTCATGGGGCAGTGGCACTTCACGCTGGCCGATCTGAGCTGGATTGAGCGCAATATTGCCGCGCTGATCTACGCCACACCACCGCAGGCGTCGTTTGCAGAGGCCTCGGGCTACTTCAAGCGGGCCGGCGAACTGGACCCCGATGACGTGCGCCACTTTCTGTGGCTCGGCAAGAGTCAGCTGCAGCTGGAAAACGATTCAGCGGCCAAGGCCAGCCTGGAAATCGCCGTCAGCCTGCCGCCCGGTTCCGACAGCGATACCATTCTCCAGGAGGAGGCCCGGGCATTGCTGGGAAAGCTCTAGCTCCCGGGCCGTGGGGCGCTTTCGGACCCCTCGCTAACAGGCCACCCATGACTTCCCAGCGTGCCGACCACAGAGTGCCTCCATCTGCGGTCATGAGGTAATGTCTCACCCCCTGGTATCGGACCCCGCTGCCGCCGCTCCCGATCTGAAGCAGTTCATTCGCCAGGCCGCGCTCCGGCTGGGCTTCCAGAAGGTGGGCTTCGCGAAAGCGGGCGCGCTTGGGCAGCAGGGCCAGGATCTGCAGGACTGGCTTCGGCAAGGGCGCCACGGCGCCATGGACTGGATGGCCCGCAGGCAGGCTGAGCGCAGCGATCCCTGCGTCTACTTTCCCCCGGTTCAGACCGTTGTGGCGCTGGCTATGAACTATCATACCCCTGCGCCGCAGCAACCGGACGGTTCACCCCGCTGGTCCCGGTACGCCTGGGGTGACGACTACCATCGCCTGTTGAAAAAGCGGCTGAGGGCGTTGCTCCGGGAACTCACAGTGGTTCATCCCGATGTGAACGGCATCGCCAGCGTGGATACCTCGCCCGTCATGGAAAAAGTGTGGGCGCAGCGGGCGGGGCTGGGTTGGCAGGGAAAGCACACCAACCTCATCACCAGGGACTACGGCTCGTGGGTGTTTCTGGGAGAGCTTTTGCTGGACATTGCGCTGGAGCCCGACCCGCCCTTCGAGGAAGACCTGTGCGGCAGCTGCACCGCCTGTCTGGAAGCCTGCCCGACCCAGGCCCTTACCGCCGCCTACCAGCTGGACGCCACCCGGTGTATTTCCTACCTGACGATCGAGCACCCCGAGGGCGTGGATCCGGATGACGGGGCCCGGCTGGACGGGTGGCTGTACGGTTGTGACGTTTGCCAGGATGTGTGTCCCTGGAATGTCCGCTTTGCCCAGCCGTCACCGGAACAAGCCTTCCAGCCCCGGGAATTCATCAGCACCTACAGCTGGTCCGATTGGGCCGGGTTGAGTTTTGGGACGTGGGACCGCCTGCTGCGGGGCAGCGCGGCGCGGCGACCGGGCTATCAGGGGCTAAAGCGGATTGCGGCAGCAGGCGGGGCGCTGAACGGGCTCCCGGCAAAGCAGTTGACAAATCGAAACGGGGGCGTCTAACTTTGTTTCGTTGCGCCTGTTCGGAGAGGCGCCGGAGAGGGCACCGTCTGCTTGAGAGCGCTGCCAGGAGCCGCGATCTTGTGGGCGGGCGCAGCGGCATGGTTGGACTGCCCACCTGGTTGCGGGACACCATATTGAGCGAGTATGGTTAGCCTGCAAAGTGCTTGGGTCGTGAGCAATGGATGATGAACAAGATTACCGGACCGTGTTACGCCTGGCGGATTTGCCGCCGGGGAGCCAGCGCATTATCATTGAACGGGGCGATCTGGCCATTGCCGTTTTTCACCTGTCCCCCGCCGATACTCCGGGCGGCAAAGGGGGCATTTATGCCTTGGACAACCGCTGCGTACACCGGGGAGGATCCATTGGGGATGGGCGAGTAAGCAACGGCAAGGTGACCTGCCCCATGCACGATTGGGAGTATCATATCGATAGTGGCCGCTGTGTGGATAATCCGGAGGCCCGGCTGAGAAGCTATCCGGTGCGGATTCGTGAGGGGGCCATTCAGGTTCGCCTTGACCCCGGGCTCCAGCACCCTGATTACGGGCCACTCTACGATGAGTCCGGGCAGCACAGGTAATGGCGATGGCGACCGTTAAGGAACTGTTGGACTCATTCTCGGGAACTACCCCGCTGTTTCCACTGCCCGATTTTGTATTCTTCCCCCAGACAGTCCAGCCGTTTCACATTTTTGAGCCCCGCTATGTGCAGATGGTGAAGGATGCCATGGCGGGCGAGCGCCTCATAACCATTCCTCTGCTGGCTGAGGCTGGCAAGGGCCAGCGGGTGGAGGTTCCTGCCATTCGGAAAATTGCTACGATGGGGTACCTCAACAATGTTCAGCCGCACGAGAATAACAAATTCGATATTTTGGTAACGGGGTTGGTCAAAGTACGCATTGAGGAGCTGGATTCGGACAAGCCTTATCGGCGGGGGGCGGTAACGCCACTCAAGGAATTCAGCCAGGTAACTGACGGGGAGCAGAAGCGGAAAAGTATTTTGAGCAGATTCGAATCAATCCTGGAAAAATCGCAGTTGGAAGGTAATCTGGCGGCGCTGCAGCAGGAGATGATTCCCCTGGAGATGCTCGTACATGTGGTGATAAGTGCCTTACCGGTCGCTGCGGCGGAGAAACAGAAGATGCTGGAGCTGCAATCTCTGGAACTGCGGATAGACATTTTGCTGAACTTCCTGGAGAGCGGCCTGCACAGCATCGACGCCATGGGGCCATTTGATCCCATCCTGCCCACGAATCCCACCTGGAATTGACCGGGTGCGCCCTGTCTGATCAGGCCCTCTAAATGCCGCCAAAAGTTCTCAGGCGTTTGTGTATTGTCCGCACCCTGTCAGGGCGCGACTACCACTTCTTGCTTACGGACTCCGATGATCCCACCGGTTATCGCCTACAGCGGCAGAGTGATGCCTTGCACCTGATCCGTCATGATGGCCAGGCCAAGATGGTATTCTACAAGGAAACGGTGGAGGCCGTGCGTTTTGAGGAAGGAATCGACGAGGGAGGGGTTCAGCCCTGGGTAGACGCGGTCATGTAGCCGTGGTTCCGCCGGCTAAGGCTCAATCCACCTCAGATCGATATTGCCCAGGCCCACCGATGCGGTGATTTCCAGCGTGGGCTTGGAAGGATCATAATTTTCGCTGAGATAGTAGCCCCGGCCCTTTTGGATCATATCCCGGGCGTCGACGTTGGAGAGGAAGTTCTCCTCCGCCTCCATCGTGACATTGTAGCCCCGAGGAATCCATAGTACCACGCTGCCCAGCCCCACGTTCACCTCCACGGACATGTCTCGAAACTCCTCACCGTCAAAGTCGAGCTCGGCAGAACCCAGCCCGCAATCGAAGTGCAGGCGCCGGGTACGTGCATTCGAGAGATTTCGCGCCACCAGCTCCCCCAGTCCATTGTCCACAGATATGCGGCTCAGCTGCACACCATTGAGGCTGGAGAAGTTCAGCTCCGTCTCACCCATACCGTTGTCCAGGTTTAGCTCCGCAACTTTGAGCTGGCCCAGGTCCAGCCTGGCTTCCCCCATTCCCGTTGTGAAATCCAGATGCAGCGGGACCCGGGTGGTGAAGTAGAGTTCACTTTCGGGCGATTCCATGTCGCGTCGGATCAGATCTACGCCCCACCGCTTGTGCCTGCTCCTGGTTGTGAGTTCGAAGCGGGCGATGCCGCCACTGACCCCGTACTCGATCCGGGGCCGCAGATATTCCTCGTCGTAGCGGACATAACCAGTGACGGCTTTGCCGGGGTTGCCCCGTTCGACGCGAATCTCGCCGAAGCTGAACTCCACGCTGATTTCCAGTAGCGTCACATTTTTATCCAGGTCCTCGTCGATCGTCAGAATGGCGCGACCATCGCCCTGACCGGCCCAGGCGGTGCTCGCCAGCAGTCCCAGGATCATGATAACGGATTGCATCGTGCGGGTCATGCCGGCTCCTTACTGGTCCAGAATTCTTAAATAAATTGTCCAGTCCGCCCCACTGGTGACGGGCTTAAAAAACTCCAACCTGAAGCTCTCACCGCCATACGCCAGGCCCAAGGCGGCCGAATTGTTCTGCGAGCTAGCGCGCAGGTGCTCGCCCGTCAGCAGCCCCGCGCTGGCGTCCCAGACTCCGCCCAGGTGGCCCATCAGGCTGTAGAACTTGTCGAAATCCCGCAGGGTAATGGCCGCCTGGATGATGGCATAGTGATTCCCGGTACCCAAGCTCTTGTAGGCATAGCCCTGAACCGATCCGATTCCCCCCACGGCCACCTGATGTTGAAGGCCGTAATTGCTGCCGGTGATGGTACCGGTGCGGCCGCTCACGGTGAGGCCGAGCCGGCGGTGCAGGGGGACGAAGGCAGCAAGACTAAGGTCCTCGCGCAGATAGTCAAAGTCACTGCCGGACATGCTTTGAGTCTGGGCATAGGCAAAGTTCCCCTGGAAGCGGCCCGGAAACGGGCCCAGCGGCGCACCGGCAGCCAAACGGAGTTGCAGGTTGGCGTCCCGGCCCTCATCGATGAGGTATTTGGGCCGGAACTCCCCGGCCTGACCCAACAGGCTCCAGTTGGTAACCACGTCCATGATGCGGTGATTTTCATTTCGGTAGCGGGCTTTGAGCTCAAACAGGTTGGGAAGTGCCAGGACCAGTGAGCCGCCGAAGCCCTCGGCCTGATACCAGTCGTACCAGTCGCTGTTAATGAACAGGGCACCCAGAGTGTTTTCGGTGGGACTCACGCGCCAGCCATCATCGTGGCGGGCTTCGCTGTGGCCTTCCAGCAGGAGACCCATGCGCCCCCGCCACAGATATTCGCCCACGCCGAGGCGGCCAAACCACTTTCGGGCACCAAAAGCCCGTCCCGCATAGCCATGTACCTTGAACCCGGGAATATCACCGGTGTTGGGGCTGAACGGGAAATACAGGGCCAACCCTTCGGAGCGGTTGTAGCGGATGGTGACACCGTCAACGACCTCAAAGTCGGGCTGCTTGGACCTGCTATCCCACCGGCGCCCACCGGTCCCGCGATGGCGGTCAACCCTGCGGGTCCGCCAATCATCGCCGTTATCAATCCGGTCGAGGCTCTCGGCCCGGTCGTCATCGATGCCGAACAGTTCCCGGTTCTCCTCCCTGGACAGGCTCACCTTGCCACGGTTTACCTCCAGTATCCGGCCCGTCACCTGCGCATCAGGGTGGCGGTTAATGCGTCCGCCGATGGTGGCAATCGTACCCTCAATTACGGCGGTAGAAAGGAGGTCCACATCCCCCCCCAGGACGGTGATCCGACCCGTGACCCGCCCTGCTACAGTCAGGTGCCCCCCAATCACCCGCACGGCACCCGCACGGACTTCTCCTTCCGGGATCACCAGGTCGTCGAAAATCTTGATTTCGCCCCCCGACACCGTTTCTTTCTGTGCGCGCGGCTCGGGCTCGGAATTTTCGGCAGTCTGGGACCAGGCGGGCACCCAAGGAACGGTCAGTAAAAGTGTACGCGCAAGCAATAATTGGGCATTCATGGTCTTATTCATCTCCTTGGCTTATCTCGATTTTGCCGTGAGTCTCAATGGTAATGGTGTGGACCGGCTTAGCGGGCATGAAGCTGGCCACCGTATAGCCGTCACTCTTGCGAAATTTGAAGTCCAGATTGGTATGCATGCGGTCGACGGCATAGTGGGGCGAGACCCCCAGTAGTTTGGCAGTGATGGCCACCGGGAGGGCAGTGCTCAGGCTGATCCACACATCTCCGTAGGAGGTGGTGATCGTGGACTTGTCCCGTCCAAGCTTCGCCAGCGTCATTTCTTCCACGCTGATGTCGCCACTGTTGTTGCGAATCTGCACGGCTCCCGCGATGCGTCGGATACTGATATCTCCCGCTCCGCTATAGAGGATGGCATCGCCATTGACCCGCCTCAGATCAACATCGCCACCACTGGTCGCGGCCTCGATGGCGCCATCGATGGCTTCAGCGACAATGTCGCCACCCCCGGTCAAGAGATTCACCCGGGCGACAATGTCTTCAATGATGATGTCGCCCCCTCCCGTACGGGCATCCAGCTCGGTGCCTTCAAGATCCTGTACTTCAATATCCCCGCCACCGGTATTGAAGGTGAAGTTACCCTTGCAGCGCCAAAATTCAATGTCCCCACCGCCGGTGTGAGCTTCTACTTGGCCCTGTATCGTGCGGCCCTCAATGTCCCCACCGCCGGTGAATACGCTTACCTGACCTTCGATTTGATACAGGTCGATGTCACCGCCACCTGTGCGCAGCATGACTTTCCCGCCCGACTTGGAAAGGGCGATGTCGCCGCCCCCGGTTTTAGCCTCGAGGTCGCCGTGCAGGTCGCTCATGTCGAAGTCGCCGCCGTAGGACTGGATGAGAAGGTTGAACTTTTTCGGAATTTTCACTTTATAGTCGAAGTATACGTTGCGCTCACTCCACTGCCCCACTTTGAAGACATAGGAAGCTTCCTTCCCCTTTACCGCGGTCAGTTCTCCCTTAACCCTCTCGATGGTCTCCAGCGCATGATCTTTGTGCCGAGTCCTTACCGATATTTTCTCCTCAATAACGATACGGTGGACATCCGTACCGAGCATGACAACGTCACCCCGGAGGGCTTTCATGATCAGGGTGGCACCGGGAGCTACTTCCAGACGATGGATAATAACCGCCTGATATCTGCCGTGATGCTGTCTCAGCTGCGGGCCCCGGCGAGCTGGCTGGACCTTCAGTACCACTTTCTGGGCAAGGACTATGTCAACCTGCCCCCCAAGCGGCACCCCAGTGATGAGCACGATGAGGATCAGTTTCAGCATCATAGTCGGGAATCCAAGCGTTCATCATCCCGAGCGTCGGGCGCGTTGGACAGAATCTGATAGGCCCGGTAGCTAACACTCTCCATGGGGTCCATGCGCGAGACCAGCAGCAGGGCGGTGCGCACCGACAAATCATCCAGGAACGACGCCAGGTTCTCCACAGCAGCTAGGCGTACCCCCTCGTTGTCGTCCTCCAACACCACCTTGATGAAGGCGTCCTTGACCAGCGGCGTCTG
The DNA here is from genome assembly GCA_022560655.1 of Candidatus Neomarinimicrobiota bacterium. Classification (NCBI taxonomy): domain Bacteria; kingdom Pseudomonadati; phylum Fidelibacterota; species Fidelibacterota bacterium. Next base: position 159 of record JADFSS010000013.1, on the reverse strand, counting down.
CACCCCCTGGAGGCTCTGCACGATGGACAATCGAACGCCTGCGTTCTCGTCGGTGAGCAGGGCAGAGATGAGCGCCATCATGGTACGCTCCTTCTTGGCCAGCTCGGAGGCGCTGCCCAGAATCCTGGCCGATTGCAGACGCTGGCCGGGGTTGGGGTC
>JADFSS010000012.1 GCA_022560655.1 Candidatus Neomarinimicrobiota bacterium | reverse complement strand
GTCGGTCTATCCCTACTTCGAATCGGGCAAAATCATTGCTTCCGACATGCAAACCGGACTCTACGTGCTGGAGGTGGACTGGGTCGCGGTCGATACCCGTCCCTCCGCCGATCCCCTGCCCAGCCAAATCCAGCTGGCGCAGAACTTTCCCAATCCCTTCAACGCAGGCACGACGCTTCGGTACGACCTTTCCCAGTCAGGACAGGTTACGCTGACGGTCTACGATATCGCTGGGCGGTGGGTTGCGACCCTTGTGAATGAGGTCCAGACCAGGGGACGCCATCAGGCCAGTTGGGCCGGGGAGGGCGTTGGATCGGGCCTTTATCTGTATCGTCTGCGGCAAGGCAATCTTGCCGTAACGCGCAAACTGGTCATACTAAAGTAGGCTTCGGCAACTCGGTTAATCGAGTGGGTACATGATCCCCCGGCGCCTCTGGATCGCAGTCAATCCCCATAGCGGTGGCGGCCGCGGGCCGTCCATCCTGCGCAGTCTCATGCCCATCTTCGAGGCCGCCGATGTCGCCCTCACAATCCATGAGACCCGGCACGCCGGCCACGCGGCCGACCTGGTGCGGCAGCTGGACACCAGTGAGCTGGACGCGTTCTGCGTTGTGGGTGGCGACGGCACCATGCACGAGGCGGTGAACGGTCTGCTGTCCCGGCCGGACAAGCCTGCACTCCCTTTGGCCATGATTCCCGCCGGTAGCGGCAATGCCTTTCTGCATGGGTTTGAATGCCTGGACCCCGTCGATGCTGCCCGGCGAATTGTCGCCGGCAACGCTCGGGCCATCGACGCTGCGCACGTCTCCCTGGGTGATCAGACCATCTATGCGTTTAACATCGTGGGTTGGGGGCTGGTTGCCGACGTACTGGCTACTTCGGAGAAGCTCCGCTGGCTGGGGGAAACACGCTACACCCTGGCAAGCGCACTGGAAGTGCTCAAGGGCCGGCGGCGGCGGGCGCGCCTCATTTTCGATGGCCGCGATTCTACCGATCGCTTCAGTTTCATACTGGGGTGCAATACGCCTTATACTGGCAAGGGGATGCGCATGGCGCCCCGCGCAGACGTGTCCGATGGACTCATCGATCTGATCATTGTCCGTGCGGCCCCGCGACTGAAAATCCTGCGTCTGCTGCCCAAGGTCTTCGACGGTTCGCACGTGAACTCGCCGCTGCTTGAGTATGTTCAAACAGCGGAGTTTTCCATCATACCCGAGAAGGACGAGCGGAACAATATCGATGGCGAACTAACTGCAGCCGGCCCCCTGCACGTGAAGATGATGCCGCGCGCATTTCAAATGTTGATCTAGCAGCGCCGCTTCTGGCGCCCTAATCAGTCCCCACCGAATCAACCCGCACGCTCGGCCATATAAATCTGTAGCGCACTTCCGCTGTTGAGTGGCGTCCGCCGGTAGTCTCCCCATTTCTCCAGCACCCGGAATCCGGCATCATGCAGGAGGCGGTCCATGGTATCGGGAAAGATCATGCGCAAGGTGAAGTCCAGCACCAGGAAATCCGGGTTGTCCGCCGTGGAATAGTACCAGCGTAGTTGGTTGAGATCGGTGCCCGGTTCATAGCGATTGGTTTCCATCACGTTGACCTTGGCACCGGTGGCGGGGTCGGTATAGATCTTGGCGGGGACTTTTTGGCCTTCCGGGCGATATAGAAATAGCGGGTCGGGCACGAATATGTCAAGAGCAAAGCGCGTATGGGCGTGGCAATGCCGGCGAATGCATGCCAGGGCCGCCAGCGCATCCTCATCGGTAAGCAGGTGCAGGAACGAGTTGAAGGCGATAATAATCAGGTCGAAGGTATTGCCCAGGTCAAATTGGCGCATGTCGCCCTCCAGCAACCGGGCCCTCTCACCGTACTCTGCCACCTTGCTGCCGGCACGCTGCAAAAGCTCCGTGGCCGCGTCAAGTCCGGTATAGCTGGCCCCGGAATCCAGGATGGTAGGGGCCAGACGGGCGGTGCCCGCAGCCAGCTCCAGCACGTTGGGGCCAAATTCACGTGCCATCTCGCCCCAGAACGCCAGGTCGTCAGTCTTCCACCAGTTTTCAGCGTCGTACCTGGCCGCATCCTGATAGATGTTCAAATCTGGCTTGGAATGGCGCTGCGGCATGGTGTCTGAATTTAATCGCTGGGGTGATAGATTTTGTTATCCCCCCATGCACACTGGAAATGATCTCACGAAAACGCATCTTTTGGGTTATAATAGGGCTGGGCGCGCCGATAAGTGGATGTAGAGAGTTCGGATGAATAGCATGCACAATTCGGTTGAATCAGTTCGAATGAGCGCCATGCTACTGTTGGGGAAGGATGCTCTGCAAAAGCCCCAGCCGTTGCGGGGATTACGCCCGGCAGGTCGTTCTCGGCATTTCGCGCCCTCAGTTGCTGAGCAGCCCGGTGTATCCACCCAGCTCTCCCCTCTCGCCGTTTCGCTGTCAAAGGTGGGTTTGACGCCTGGACAAATGAAGGCGCTGGCAGACCCCCGTGGTCAGAGGCTGGCAGATAAGCGCGCGACCACCGAGGGTGGCCAGCTCGCCGTGGCGGCCTCAAATCCTGCCTCAGCCCAATCACTTGAGCTTGAATCACATTATCGTGATCTTCAGTATGACGCCTCGGAGGCGCGCCCGCTGAGGCGTGCCTATGTAGCGCATTTGAGGTTGGGTGTCTCCCAAGTCAGCCGCAATACGGCTTCACCTTTCCTGCGGGAGGCGGATATCATGTCAATGGTGCAGCTCATGATGAAGGACGTAAGGAGCACGATAGCGGGCGATAGGGCCGAACACGCCGGCGTAGTCCTGGGCAAGGCGGAGCTAGAGGATTTGTTGGCTGAGAATGGTGGTCGTACCGTCAACCACTTTATGGACATGATAGATCTGACCATCATGCTGGCGCGCCTGAAGCAGCTTCTGGATGATGGTCAGTCTGAGGTCCCGCATGCTAGCGGGCAAAACGGCAGCGGTGGCACCGAATCACCAGGCAATGACCTGGGCGAACCCGTGCCTGCCGATGGGCAATAATTGTTAACCGACTATACTAACCAACTACCAGTAATTCTTTCGTCGATTTGTTGAGTGGGGCGCTGCCGTCGAGGCCGACAAGGATGTCATCCTCGATGCGCACGCCGCCCCAATCCGGGATATAAATGCCCGGCTCCACCGTCACCACCATATTCGCTGCCAGCACTTCACGGCTTTGTCTCGACAGGCGTGGCGCCGTGTGAACCTCTAGTCCCACCCCGTGGCCAGTGCCGTGGATGAAATAGTCGCCAAAACCCTTGGCTTCGATATAGTTCCGGCACGCGGCGTCCACATCGGCCGTAGGCACCCCGTCATGGGCAGCGGCGATTCCCAGGCGCTGGGCCTCCAGCACGATGTCGTAGATCTCGTGATGGCGGTCGCTGGCCGACGAGACACAGACGGTACGGGTCATGTCGGCGTGGTAGCCGCCAAATCGGGCGCCGAAGTCCAGCACCACGAAGTCACCCCGCTCAAAGACTTTGTCCGAGGGGCGTGCATGGGGCAAGGCGCCCCGCCAGCCACTGGCCACGATGGGCTCGAAACTGTCACTGTCGCCGCCGTGGTGCTTGATGAGGTAGGAGATGCGGGCGGCCACCTGCCGCTCCACAGCCCCTGGCCGTAGCGCCTCCAGGAGCGACTCAAACACCCGGTCCGTAATGGCGACGGCCTGCTTCAAGGCGGCCAGCTCCTCGTCATCCTTCACCACCGCCAGGTCGGATACCATGCCCGCTGTCTCGACCCAGGTGACCTGCGGGAACAGTTCCTGCCACTGATTCAGAGCCGCCACGGTCAGATGGTCTGCCTCAAAGGCAATGTGCTGTGCGGCGTCAATGAGGTCCAACCCCTGAATAAAGCCAGCCAGTCCCGGAGCCTGGGTCTGAGCAGTCCCTGCGTCAATATGAATTTGGTAGCCGGAAACCTGTTGGCGCGCCTGCTCCTGATAGCGACCATCAGAGAAGAAATGCGCCTCCTCCTCCTTGATGAGAGCCATGCCGGCTGAACCGCTAAAGCCGGTCAGGTAGCGAATGCTGGTGAGATTGGTAACCAGCAAGTTGGACAACCCCTGTTCCGCCAGCCGCAACCTGAGCCGGGCCAGGCGTTGCTGTGTGGGGGTCATTCCGATTTCGTGTCGGAGGTCATCACTTTGCGGATGGAATCGCGCTCGGCGTTGATGCGTTCCGGATCAGCGCCCTTTTCCTCCAGCATATCCAGCACCTGTAGGGCCTGATGATACAGTCCCTGCACCTTGTAAATGGTCGCCAGAGTAAAGGTGGCCAGCTTGGGATCAATCTGCAGAGCGTCACGTTCGGCATCAGCCTCTTCCTGGTCGGCTTCCCTTTCAGTCGTGACTGTTTCGTCGTCCGTCTCCGGCGCGTCGTCAGGAGCTTTAGGCTTGATCCGGGTAGGCTCAAACCGCTCTCCAGGCATGTCCCCGCCCGCGTGGGCCAGCTTGTCCAGGTCTTCGGCCTCCTGATCTGCTGCCTTCTCAAGCATGACGATATCGGACCGGTAGGGCTCTTGTGAATCATCCCCGCCTGCGCGCTCTGCCTCCTGCGAACTATCCACCTCGCTGGGCGACTCTTCGGCTGCTTCTGACTTGTCGCCAGGCTCAAAGGGTGCTGCGCCCAGATCATCGCTATCCAGGGCCACTTCGCTGTCGGCGCCACGATCCGGGTCAGCCGTCCCTGAATCCAGGTTGGCTTCGTCCGCGGGGGTTCCGGTCACAAGGTCCTTACGGTCGAGTACGGCCCGGTCATTTTCGGCATCGTCATTCAGAGTCGTTTCGGCGTCGGGTCCGCCTCCGGCACGAACAAGCTCATCGGGGGATGTTTGCTCCTTGGACTCGCCTTGCGGTAGCCCGTCACCTTCACTGACCGCGGATTTTCCTGGCTGAAATGTCTCATCATTATTGCCATCGAGACCGGGCCCATCCTCGGGCACAGCTTCAGGTTCGGGCGTAGCGTCGCCACCGGACTCGGCGCCTGGCAAGGGCTCATCCTTCTGGGGCTGAACAGCAACCGTACCGCCGTCAGCATCAGCGCTGACAGACCCGGCGGTGTGTTCTGCGTCGACCGGCCCATCCGATTCAAAGGGATCCGCTGCGGCCACGTCAGCGCCCTCGGTATCGCTCCCCTCGCCGCCAGGCACTACCTCGTCACGAGCAACCGTCGAGGACCCCGTCCCAGGCTGGAAGGGGGCTGGCGCACCTTCAGCATCGTCCCCGACCTCAATCCCGCTTGCCTCACTCGACTCATCCTCGCTGGGGGTCTCGCCATCCAGTGCTTCACGATCGCCGGACATTTTTTCGGTATCTGATGCGTACGTCGCAGATGAATCCCGCTCTTCACCACGATCCTGATCCCGTGGCGCAACATCATGAGGATAGGACTCCCCCTGTAACGGCGTAGCGGCAGGAGTGATGTCAGCTTGCGTCTCCTGCGTCAATCCGTCGGCGGGCAGCCCCGTTGCTTCACCAGGCTGGAAGACAGCCTCCGTAGCATCATCGCTGCTGGCAGCTGGCTCGGGGGCATCATCGGTACCAAGCGTGGCATCCAGGCTCGGCGTATCCCCCCCGGGCCGGGTATGATCTTCCTCAGAATCGGGAGTCCTGGACTCGCTTCCGGTCATCAAGTCATCAGCACCCATTCCTTGATTGTGGGCAGACTGATCATCTGGTGATGCAGACTCCGGAGCCTGACCGCTGTCAATGGACTCGCTGGCAGACGACTGTTCCGGAAGCTGAGCTTCACCGCCAGGTGTGGTATCCTGGCCCGGTCGGAAGGCAGGCTCAGGTATCTCGGTGATGGCGCTGTCACGCTCGGTGTCGTCAGTGGCCCCCGGCGTTATTCCGTCGGCCTCGCCGGAACTGATGTCTTGGTCCAGGGCATGAGAGTCGGCCACCTCCAACGGGTCGGCCTTCGAATCGGACACTCGCTTATCTGCCGTTAACACACGCTCCTGACCGGCCTCAATCAGGTCCTGCTCACCTTCCATCGCTGCTTCTTCCCGGCGGAGCTGATCTGTGGCTGTGGGCGTGGCGGCCTCACCGGGTTGGAAAGGGGTTTCGTTGGCCTCGTCTCCATTGGCGTGTTCACGATCGCCGGCCTCAGTCGTGTCGTCATCACCGGGGGTATCGCCGTCGATATCGGTGGTCTCCGAATCGGCGGTGAGCGCCTGCTCGAGCTCCGCTTCATCCTCAGTGGTTGCTCCGCCTGCCACGGGGGAGCGCGCGCCCTCCGGCATCAGATCGATGTCTTCGTCCTCGTGATCTGAGCTGGTGATGGTCGACTGGAAAGCGGATGAGGCAGCTGTTTCATCGCCAGGCTGGAAAGGGGACTCCTGCTCAGGTGTGGCCCTGATTTCATCCAGCCCGCCGTCCTCGGTCTGTTCTTCCAGCGCAGGTGTTTCTCCCTCAACATCACCATCAGGGCTGGCCTGCTCCAGAGTCTCCGAATTGACTTCGTCCCGCAACTCTTGATCGCTATCGGCATCCTCATCCGCTTCGCCAGCCTCGGCGGGGTGGGCTCGGGTATGCTGGTCTGCACCGGTAACGTCAACATCGGTCGATTCAGCGGGGGCCAGGCTGGCGGAGGAGGGCGACTCGGTATCGCCGGGCTGGAAAGGGGTTTCGTTGGCCTCGTCTCCGTCAGCGTGTTCACGATCGCCGACCTCAGTCGTGTCGTCCTCACCGGGAGTATCGCCGTCGATAGCGGTGGTCTCCGAATCGGCGGCGGCCGCCTGCTCGAGCTCCGCTTCATCCCCAGTGGTGGCTCCGCCTGCCACGGGGGAGCGCGCGCCCTCCGGCATCAGATCGATGTCTTCGTCCTCGTGATCTGAGCTGGTGATGGTCGACTGGAAAGCAGGTGATGCAGCTGCGGCCTCACCGGGCTGGAAAGGGGTTTCGTTGGCCTCGTCTCCATTAGCGTTTTCACGATCGCCGACCTCAGTCGTGTCGTCATCACCGGGGGTATCGCCGTCGAGATCGGTGGCCTCCGAATCGGCGGTGAGCGCCTGCTCGAGCTCCGCTTCATCCTCAGTGGTTGGTCCGCCCGCCATGGGGGAGCGCGCGCCCTCCGGCATCAGATCGATGTCTTCGTCCTCGTGATCTGAGCCGGCGATGGTCGACTGGTAGGTAGGTGAAGCAGCTGCTGCATCGCCGGGCTGGAAAGGGGACTCCTGCTCAGGTGTGCCCCTGATTTCGTCCAGCCCGCCGTCCTCGGTCTGTTCTTCCAGCGCGGGTGTTTCGCCCTCTACGTCATTATCAGGGCTGGCCTGCTCAAAAGTCTCCGAATTGACTTCGTCCCGCAACTCTTGATCGCTATCGGCATCCTCATGCGCTTCGCCAGCCTCGGCCGGGTGGGCTCGGGTATGCTGGTCTGCAAGGGTAACGTCAACATCGGTCGATTCAGCGGGGGCCAGGCTGGCGGAGGAGGGTAACTCGGTATCGCCAGGCTGAAAGGGGGTGCCCCGCATTGGCAGTGCGACGGTCCCGTCGGTGTCAATTTCTTCAACGGACTTACTCGACGCAGGCGACTCGCCGCCGCCCGGATCGAGATTGTCATCCAGCGCCAAAGCTGCCGAGGCTGGCTCGTCTTCTCCTTCCATCGCGGGGACCGGCCCCAGCTGGTCTGCCGGCAATACGGGCGGGGCGGCCTGCAAACTGTCCTCGGGTCCGCGGCGGGTCGGGTCTCCGCCGGGGAGTTCATCTGACTCCGGCAGGTCATGTTCACCAGGCCAGATACTTCTGGAGCCATTCCGTTCCGCCTCTTCCAGGGCAGTCATGGTGTCCTCGATCTGGTCGGGATCCATGCTTTCGGTTGTAGGCTCTGCATCCGCCCCCGGCTCGAAAGTTTCGGTCGTGGAGCTGAGCTCGTCCGGCGCCCTGTCATCCAGCACCGCCAACAGTTCCTCTGGCTCCGTTTCCAGTGTCGCTATCGCTAAAGACTCAAGCACCTCCGTAGCCGCTTGACTCTCCTCTTGATTAGTGCGCACCCCGCCCGGCTGTGCAGTGTTTTCGTCGGCGCCAATACCCATTTCCAGGGAGCCCGATTCCATGCTGATCGGCTCTCGCGCGACGCTGGCAGGGGCCATTCGATCTTCCCGCCCCGCCCCTTTACCGCTGACCATTGATGGCTTCACGTCCGTGGACTTGTCCGCGACCTCATCCCCGGTGTACGGCGACTCCCCATGGGTCCGTTCTGCTGTCATCGGTCCGGTAGCAGGGGCAACTGACTGTTTGGCCTGTCCAGTACCAGTGGGACCTACATCGATGGGCGGCGCTGGGGGCTTGAGCATAGCGGGAATAACCTCGGGTGCGGCTGCCGGCTCAGCGGGGGACTCAGGCTCGCTGTCAGGGGTGGGCCCCTCCAACTCGGCCTGTTGCGCGCCTGTCAGAGATACAGTCGCGCCCAGGCGTTTGATGTTGGCTTCCCAGGTCAACTCATCCCCAGCTGCCTGATGAGCCTGTTCCGTAGGTGCCGCAACCTTTGCTGGGGTCGAACTCCGCACGGGAGGAGCACCGGGGGCAACGTCACCCTGTTTCTTCGGCGTGGCCGTTTGCTTCCGCGGTGGCGCTATGGCTGCCGTGCTGTTTCTGGCGGCGCCAAGTGGGGGCTCTTCACCGGTCTCTTCGACCTGCAGGTGGGCCGTTACTTCCAGCACCATGTTCCGGTCCGCCTCAATGCGTTCAAGTCTTTGCCGGGCGCCCCGGCTCAGCGGATTTGCTACCAATAATTGGCGATAGGCCTGCTCAAGAATGGATCCCTGGCGTTTCAGGCGCTCCTGCACCGCCACCAGCAATTCGGCCGCTTCCACATGGTGGCTGTCGCTAGCCAATGCCAGCTGCAGCAGTTCCTCAGTCTTCTCCAGCTGGCCTTCACGAATGGTCAACTTCGCCAACATGTACAAACCGAGCGCATGATTGGGGTGCTGCTTAAGGCCGATGGCGCAAACCTTGCGCGCCCGCTTCGAGTCACCCTCGGCGAAGTAGAACTCGGCCAGCAGAGGGTAGGCCAGCGAATCGAAATTCGATGCGAAGTGGTGTTCCAGCCGCCGCTTCCGCTCCTGCCGGCTCAACGTTTCCGGCTGGTGTAGGCCTGCTTCGCTCACAGTGGAATATTGCCGTGCTTCTTGCGTGGATTGGTATCCACTTTGGTTGCCAGCATGCTCAGCGCGGCGGCCAGGCGGGGCCGCGTTTGCCGGGGGAGGATGATGTCGTCGAGAAACCCCCGTTCGGCGGCCACGTATGGATTGGCGAACATCTCCCGGTACTCCTGAATCAGTTTGTTGGTGAGGGCCTCAGGATCGTCGGCGGCCTCAATGTCCCGCTTCCACAGCACCTCCACGGCACCCCGGGGTCCCATCACTGCCAGCTCGGCGCCTGGCCAGGCCAAATTGATATCACCGCGAATGTGCTTCGAGCTCATCACGTCGTAAGCGCCGCCGTACGCCTTCCGCGTGATGATGGTCAGTTTGGGAACCGTCGCTTCGCAGTAGGCAAACAGCAGCTTGGCTCCCTGCCGGATAATGCCCCGCCATTCCTGATCGGTTCCCGGCAGGAAACCTGGGACGTCCACGAATGTGACCAATGGAATGTTGAAAGCATCACAGAAGCGCACGAAGCGCGCCCCCTTGGTGGCGGCGTCAATGTCCAGAACTCCAGCCAGATGTGCGGGCTGGTTGGCTACGATACCCACCGCTCTGCCCTCAATGCGCGCGAACCCCACAATAAGGTTGGCGGCGAACTGGCGGTGAACCTCGAGAAATTCCGCCTGGTCCACCACCGCTTCGATGACCAGGTGCATATCGTAAGGTTTGTTGGGGTTTTCCGGCACCAGGCTGTCCAGGGCGACCTCCTCACGGCTGCCAGGATCATTGGTGTTGACCCGCGGCGCGCTCTCCAGGTTGTTCTGCGGCAGGTAGCTGAGCAGCTGCCGCGCGTAGCCGATGGCCTCCACCTCATTCTCGCAGGCGAAGTGAGCGACGCCGCTCTTGGTGGCGTGAGTCTCGGCCCCGCCCAGCTCCTCGAACGAGACCTCCTCGTGGGTCACCGTCTTGACCACATTGGGTCCGGTGACAAACATATGGCTGGTGCCCTTGACCATGATGATGAAGTCGGTTATGGCTGGTGAATAGACGGCACCGCCGGCACAGGGGCCCAGTACCAGGCTGATCTGGGGGATGACGCCGCTGGCCAGCGTGTTGCGCAGGAAAATGTCGGCGTATCCTCCCAGGCTCACCACCCCTTCCTGAATGCGCGCTCCGCCACTGTCGTTGAATGCAATCACCGGCACGCCCACTTTCATGGCCAGGTCCATGATCTTGCAAATCTTCCCGGCAAATGACTCAGAGAGCGAACCGCCAAACACGGTGAAGTCGTGGGCAAATACGAATACCTTCCGTCCGTCCACAGTGCCATAGCCGGTGACGACACCGTCACCCAGTGGCCGATTATTCTCCAGCCCCAATTCATGTGAATGGTGACGGACAAACATGTCCAGCTCGGTGAACGAACCCTCGTCCAGAAAGAGGTCCAGCCGCTCCCGGGCAGTGAGTTTGCCCTTGTCGTGCTGTGTCTGCAGTCGCTCCTTACCGCCGCCCAGCAGTGCCTCGGCCCGGGCTGCCGCGAGGATCGCTTCGTTGCTTGCATGACCAGTTGAGGCCATCAGGCGTCGGTTCTTTTCCCTGTGGCCGTTGCTTCCATACGGTGCTCCCTCACCCAGCCGATGATATACTCGGTGATCGTTGCCATGGAGCTGCCGGGACCGAACAGGCGGCCCACCCCCTGCTTTTGGAGGGCTTCCCTATCGTTGGCTGGAATAATGCCGCCACCGGTGAGCAGTACATTATCCAGACTTGCCGCTTGCATGAGTTCCAGCACCTTGGGGAAGATGGTCATATGGGCTCCGGAGAGGATGGACAGGGCGACCACATCCACGTCCTCCTGCACCGCTGCCCTTACGATCATGTCCGGTTTCTGGCGCAGGCCCAGATAAATGACCTCCATGCCAGCATCCCGAAAGGCCCGCGCAAGAACCTTGATGCCACGGTCGTGACCGTCCAGCCCCGGTTTGGCCATCAATACACGAATTTTCCGGGCCACTCAGCGCTCCTTGCTGTCCAGCACAAATGTAACGGGACCATCATTCACCAGCTCGACCTCCATCCGTGCACCGAATCTGCCGCTGCTCACTGGCACGCCACGCGCGGCCAGGCTGTCGATGTAATGCCGGTACAGCCGCTCTCCAGTATCGGGTGGGGCGGCACGGGTAAAACTTGGCCGGCGGCCCTTGCGCCAGTTGCCCAGGAGCGTAAACTGACTCACTACCAGGGCGCCACCGCCCACATCCAGTAGCGACAGGTTCATTTTATCGGCATCGTCTGCGAAGATACGAAGCATGGCGGTCTTTTCCACCAGATAGCTGCTGTCTTCCTCCGAATCATCGCGGTGCACGCCAAGCAGGATCACCAGTCCCAAATCAATCGCGCCGGTGACTTCCCCATGCACGAACACCCGGGCTCTGGATACCCTCTGGAGCACGGCGATCATCACGTGGATACCCAGACATTTTCGTCGCCGATGAGGGCCCTCAAATCGTTGAGAAAACTTTGTGCAGGCGCTACGTGAACAGCGGTGGAGCGAATTCGGCGCAAAGGACCTGCTGCCCCATCATCCGGTAGGGTGTCATCCGCGACGTGCAACCAAAGTTCACACGTTCCGCGATACTGGTCAGAAAGGGAACGGATTTTCTGGATGACCTCAGAATCCAGTCTGCTCAGCCTGAGCCGCACATTGATTCGTTTGGCGAGGCGCTGCCGCAGCTCCTCCAGCGGCAGGATATCCTCAGCCACCACCTTCAGCCCATCTGCAGGCTGGGAGCCGTTGGAGCCCGTTGCGCCATTGCCCTGGCCGTTACCCGGAAACGATCCCCGGGTGGATTGCCGCCCGATAACAAACACCTTGGCGTCTATGGTCAGCAGATCCCGAATGCGGGTATACAGATCGGAAAAGACGACAATTTCAGCATGGCCCACCAATCCTTCCAGTGTAAAGAAGGCCATGGGCGTGCCCTTCTTGGTCTGGTGCAATTTCAGGTTAGCCACCAGTCCTCCCAGGCGGAGCTGGTCCTGTCCGGACGCCGGTGACTGAACGGTCAGCTCGTGCGTGGAAAATTCGGCCAGATCCTCTTCGAAAGCCTCCAAGGGATGCCCGCTGAGGTAAAAACCGGTGAGCTCTTTTTCCATCTCATAGTGCTCCTCATCGGTCCAGGATGGAACGGGGGGCAGAGGCGGCTCGGCAATCAGGGGCAGGTCGGCGCTGGCGCTGAACAGGCTTTCCTGATTCGAATTTGCGCCGGCCTGCGCGCTTTGGGCAAACCTGATGACGTCGTCCATGGACTCAAATTTCTGGCTCCGGGTACCTTCCAGACTGTCGCAGGCTCCTGATTTGATCAGGCACTCTAGAGCCTTGCGGTTGACCAACTGGATGTCCACGTCTGCCGCAAATGCGGGTAAAGTTTTCCACCCGTCGCCAGCTTTGCGCGCGGTCTTAATGATGTCCGCTGCCTTCTGGCCCACGTGTTTGATGGCGTTGAGCCCGAAGATGATCTGGCCTTCGCTATCTACCCTGAAATTGCGCCCGGAGTGGTTCACGTCTGGTGGCAGCACTTGCAGGTTCATGCTGCGTGCCTCCGCCAGCAACACGGCTACGCGGTCCGGGTTGCCCATCTCCGATGACAGATTCGCCGCCATGAATTCCGCCGGATGGTGGGCTTTCAGATAGGCCGTCTGATAGGCCAGCAGGGCATAAGCAGTGGAGTGACTCTTGTTAAAACCGTAGCTGGCAAACCGGGCAATGAGATCAAACACCTGGCGGGCTTTATCATCGGCAAAGCCATTTGCTGTGGCACCTTTCAGGAAATCGGCCCGCATGCGGGCCATCTCCGCCTTCTTTTTCTTCCCCATGGCCCGGCGCATGATGTCGGCTTGTGCGAGGCTGAAGCCGGCCACGGCATGGGCGATCTGCATAACCTGCTCCTGATAGACGATGATGCCGTAGGTTTCCTTCAGGATGGGCTCGAGCATGGGGTGCAGATAGGCGATCTTTTGTTGGCCGTGCTTACGGTCGATAAACTCACCAATGAAGGCCATGGGCCCGGGCCGGTAAAGGGCATTCAGGGCGATCAGGTCGGCCAGACTGGTGGGCCGCAGTCGAGTGAGAAACTCCCGCATGCCTGAAGATTCAAACTGAAAGATGCCCGTGGTCTGACCTTTGGCAAACAGCTCGAAGGTCGCTTCATCATCCAGGGGTAGCTTTTCAGGATCAATTTTGAGCCCCTTTTTGGCCAGCATTTTTGCCGTCTTGTCAATGACAGTGAGGGTGCGCAAGCCAAGGAAGTCCATTTTCAGCAGGCCCAAGTCTTCCAGGCCGTTCATGTCCGCCTGCGTGGCCACCTCGCCCGTTTTTGGATTCCGGTAAAGCGCTACATAGTCGGTGAGCTCTCCCGGGGCAATGACAACTCCCGCCGCGTGCGTGGATGCATGGCGGTTCATGCCCTCCAGCACGCGGCTGAACGTGAACAGGTCCTGATGCAGTTGATCCACCGAGGCTGCCTGCGCCAGCTCTGCGTTCTCCTCCATGGCCTGATCTATGGTGATCCTGGGGCTGTCGGGGATCATCTTCGCCAACCGGTCTGCCTCGCTGAAATTCATGCCCAGGACCCGGGCAACATCCCTAACAACAGACCGCGCCTTCAGCTTACCGAAAGTGATAATCTGGCTGACGGCGTTCTCGCCGTAACGCTGCTTCACGTAATCGATGACCTCTCCCCGGCGTTCCTGGCAGAAGTCGATGTCAATGTCCGGCATGGAAACGCGCTCGGCATTGAGAAAGCGCTCGAAGAGCAGATCGTACTCAATGGGATTAACACCGGTAATACCCAGTGCATAGGCCACCAGACTGCCCGCCGCGCTGCCCCGGCCGGGTCCCACCGGGATATTCTGGCTGCGGGCATAGCGGATGAAGTCCGCCACGATGAGGAAGTAGCCCGCGTAGCCGGTATCCTTGATGACCTGTAGCTCATGGTCAAGCCGCGCCTGCACCTCATCCGAAACATCCGCAATTCTTTGCCCCAGGCCAGTCTGGGTCTGGTGCCGAAGATAGTCGTCTGGGTCTTGTGTGTCGGCCTCTTGGGGTATGGGAAACTGTGGCAGGTGCAGCTTACCTAGGTCCAGCTCCACGGAACATTGCTCTGCAATCGCCACCGTATTCTCCAGGGCTTGGGGGCTATCCTTGAACATCTGGTACATGCTGTCGCCGGTCTTAAAATAGAACTCTGGGGTCGCATAGCGCTGGCGGTTGGGATCATTACGGGCCTTCCCGGTCCCCAGGCAGAACATGATGTCGTGTGCCTCCCAGTGGGATTTCTGGGCGTAGTGGCAGTCGTTGGTGGCCACCAGCGGCAGGCCCAGTTCCGATGATAGCTTCACGTTGGCTTCCCGGGCAGCATCTTCCTCGGGTATGCCGTGGTGCTGTATTTCCAGGTAAAAGCGGTCAGGAAAAATCTCGGCAAATTCTAGAGCGGCCGCGCGAGCCCCGTCGAGGTCGCCGCTGACGGCCTTTTCCTGGACTTCTCCCTTCAGACAGCCGGACAGGCAGATCAGCCCCTCCCCATACTTGCGCAGCAGGTTCTTATCCATCCGGGGTCGATAGTAAAAGCCCTCCAAATAGCCGATCGACACCAGCTTCACCAGGTTCCGCAGGCCAGTCTGATTCTGGGCCAGGAGCACCAGATGGTTGTAGCCCCAGCCAGATTCACGGGTGGACTCCTGCTTGCGGTGGTCACCCTTGGCGATGTACGCCTCGCAGCCGATGATAGGTTGGATACCGGCTTTCACCGCCGCTTGGTAAAAGGGCACCATGCTGAACAGGTTGCCATGCTCCGTAATGGCGACCCGGCTCATGTTGAGATCACCGATGGTGCTGACAAATGTATCGATGGTCTGGGCGCCGTCCAGTAGCGAATAGTCGGAATGGTTATGGAGGTGAACGAAGTTGGTCATGCCTGGCGGAGCAACTGGGTTAGCTGCCGGGCACAATCGGCCGTCCACTCAGCGTGGCTGGAAATCTGAGGCTCGTGCGCGGGCCGAATATTCGTGCTGGCTCCCCAAGTGGATGGACGGCAAGGTTCCACGAGCCCGGAGGCCGCGTCAACCCGTGCCGATCCCTGACAAATAAATGGCCAATAGGCCGGCAAATATGTCCACTTTCAGCACCTTGGCCACCCATCCCGCACCCGCTGGAGTGGGATGCTTGACCAGGTAGTTGAAGGCATACAGAAGGGGTATCTCAACCCCGATAATAACAGCGGCCAAATAGGTGCTGTTATAGACACCCAGAATGTAAGGCAACAGGCAGCCGAACATCAAAATTAAAGTCAGAATCAAGGCCAATTTTATCGCGGCTTCTGCGCCGTAGCGCACAGGAAACGTTCTTACGCCGACCCCTTCGTCCCCCTCCAGATCTTCAATGTCCTTCACCAGCTCACGCAACAGATTGAAGCCAAAGGCCAAGCCCGCCGGGGGCCACATGGCGGGCAGCTGCCCAAACGCTGCGCCGGCGAACAGGAACGTGAGCCCCAGAAGCGCGGCAATAATGGCATTGTCAACCAGCGCTAATCCTTTCAGCACCGGTGAGTAGAACGCCATAAGCGGAAGGGCAATAAGCACGGCGATGGCCGTGGCCAGTGGGCGCAGGTGCAGGGCAAACAGGCTGCCAATGGCAAACAGTATCACCGCCAGCCAGAGCGCCGCACCACGCCGGAGTCCACCTCGGGGAAGAGGCCTGCCGGGACGGTTCACCTTATCGGCGGGGTAGTCGAAGTAGTCGTTCAGCGCGTTGGCCGCACCGTTATAGCTCAGAACAGTGACGAGCACCCCAATAAGCGCTTCCGTATCCGGCCAGGCCGGCACCAGCGTGGCAGCAATCATCACAGCCAAGGCCCCTAAAATAAGGTTAAGGGGTCGGAGAAGTTGGACTGCCGCCCAGACGAAATCCACGGCTGAATTTAGGGGGTCTTGACCAGCTGCGCACGGCCCCCTTTTTAGCTCAGCAGGAGTTTGATCTTTCCGGCGCAATGCCTGTGACCATGATCACCGTCCATAGGGTGGGCGCATGCTAATATCCGTTCACCGACAGTTTTTTCTGTACGAGAGGGGCATCCGGAAGTGGACAAAAGAAGTGGCGCGGCACGCCGCAGGGATATGCTCCGGCGACAGGTAATGATCCGGCGCATCGATGTCATAGCCATCAGCCAGGAACACAGGAGCGGCGCCGATCGACGCATCCAGCTCAACCGCCGGCTCTACCTGGACCGGCGAGTCACGGCGGCATCATTTAAGGATATCAGCTAGGCCGTTTCACCCCGCCTATTTTTTCAGGGACTCGCAGACCCTCGGATCACCCTGCAAGTCGTCGTGGATCGTGACCGCGAAGCCTGCCTGTCTAAACATCCCGCTCACCGCCGTTGCCTGCGGCACCCCCCCCAGCTCCATGATGAGGCGCCCCCCGTCGTATAGCAGGTTGGCGCCGATCGCAGCCAACCGCCGGAAAAAACTCAGCCCATCGGCCCCATCGGTGATAGCCGCGAGTGGCTCATGATCGCGAATTTCCCGCTGCAGGCCGGGCAGCTCCCCGCTGGCTACGTAGGGTGGATTGCACAGGATGGCATCAAATGTCCCGATGGGTTCTTCCGTCATAACATCCAGCCGCTGAAAGTCCACGTTGTCCGCGCCCAGGCGCTGCGCGTTTTCATGCGCCAGACTGAGGGCGTCCGCGGATATGTCCACCGCCAGCACTTTGGCCTCGGGATAAAGCAGCGCCGCTGTGATGGCCAGGCAACCCGAACCCGTTCCGATATCCAGAATGGCGCCGGGCTCCGGCGCGCCCATGCTTTGGTGCAGCACGCGGATGAGGGTCTCGGTTTCCGGGCGGGGAATAAGCACATCCGGCGTTACGCGAAAGTCACGGCCATAAAAGGGCGCCTTGCCCAGGATATACTGAAACGGTTCCCCCCCTGAACGCCGCTTCACCAGGGCCTTGAACTGCGCCAACTCGCCGGGCCCCAGTGGACGGTCATGCTGAACATAAAGGTCGACCCGCTCCAGGCCCAATACGTGGGCCAGCAGCCATTCGCTTTCCAGCCGTGCATTGGATATGTCTTTTGCTGCAAAGTAACCGCTGGCCCACCGGATAAGCCCTACGATGTCCCACTGGGTCGCCCCGTTAGCTGTGCGCCCCCGGGGAGGAGCGGCGCTGCTCACACCTCGGCCAGACGATCCATCCGGTCCCGCAGCCGCAGCTGGGCGATCAACTCATGCAGGTCCCCATCGGTGATCTCGCTGAGCCGATACAGGGTCAGGTTGATGCGGTGATCGGTGACACGCCCCTGGGGAAAATTGTAGGTGCGCACTTTGGCACTGCGATCGCCCGTGGAGACCATACTGCGCCGCTCCTTGGCCCGGAGGTTTTGCTGCTTCTCTAACTGCTTGGCGTAGAGGCGCGCGGCCAGCACTTTCATGGCCTTCAGGCGGTTCTTGTGCTGCGATTTCTCGTCTTGGCACGTCACCACGATACCGGACGGCAGGTGGGTGATGCGCACCGCCGAGTCGGTCTTGTTCACGTGCTGTCCGCCGTGGCCTGAAGCCCGGTAGGTGTCGATTTTCAGGTCGGCCTGGACAATGTTCACTTCCACGGGGTCGGCCTCAGGAAGAACAGCCAC
This sequence comes from Candidatus Neomarinimicrobiota bacterium, assembly GCA_022560655.1. Taxonomy (NCBI): domain Bacteria; kingdom Pseudomonadati; phylum Fidelibacterota; species Fidelibacterota bacterium. Next base: position 26,181 of record JADFSS010000012.1, on the reverse strand, counting down.
CGAAGCCGCACTGGTGTGGATACGCCCGCTCGATTCGGTCGCCGGCACCCGCTGAACCCGGTGGACGCCGCGCTCGTATTTCAGGTCACCATAGGCCCCTTTGCCCTTTACAGAGACGATAATCTCCTTGATGCCGCCCGTTTCCGATTCCGACAGCGACAGCACCTCGGTGTCCCAGTTGCGGCGCTCGGCATAGCGGCTGTACATGCGGTACAGGTCGGCTGCGAACAGGGCCGCCTCTTCACCGCCGGTGCCACTGCGAATCTCCAGAATCGTGTTCTTGTCATCAGCCGGATCGCGGGGCAGCAACAGCACCTTGAGCTCCTCCTCCAACGCGGCCAACTGTGCAATCAGGGTCGGGAGTTCCTCGGCAGCCAGCACCTTGAGTTCCTCATCATCGCCCGTGAGCATGTCCTCGATTTCATGCCGGTGCCCGTCCAGGTCAACAAAGCGGCGGGCCTTGTCCGCGACTTCGCTCAGCTCGCTGTGTTCCCGCGCCAACTGGGCGTAGCGCTTGGGGTCGGAAGCGGTCTCCGGCTCGGACATGCGCTCGGTGAGGTCGTCCTGCCGCTGGATAATTTCGCGTAGCTTGGTAATCATGGCCGCTCAGCCGATGGCATCAGCGAGGTACCGGCGGCCCTCCACCCGGCTCAGCTCGGGGCCAAAGGCTACCTTCAGTGAGTTCAGCGCCACGGCCACCTGTTCGTCATCGGGTGCCTTGGTGGTGATATACTGCAGCCAGATTCCGGGCCTGGACAGCCATCGGAACAGGGCCACGTGCTGGTAGCGGGAGGTCAATTTGAGAGCCTCATAGCCCAACCCAGCCACCAGCGGAATCAGCGGCAGGTGCACCAGCAGCCGCAGTCCCAGTGAAATCTCACCCGTCACCGCCAGTATGATGCTATCGATGAGGGCGAATGCCAGGATCGCGGCAACGAGCACAATGAAAATGAAACTGGTTCCGCAGCGAGGGTGCTGAGTGGGGTAATCGCGGATGCTGTCCACCGTGAGGGGCTTGCCGGCCTCGAACGCAAACACGGTCATGTGTTCGGCGCCGTGGTATTGGAACAGCCGCTGCACATCCGGCAGGCGGGAGATAAGGGCCAGGTAGAGCAAAAAGAACGTGATGCGGATGGTTCCCGCGATCAGGTTAAACGCCAGGGCGTGCTGCTCCAGCTCGATGAGGCGGGAGGAGATCCACAGCGGCGCCACAAAGAACAGTCCCGCCCCCAGCACCAGCGCCAGAATGGTGCCCCCCACGTTGGACGCAGAGCCCGCCTTGCTCTCATCGGCAGCCAGCGCCACGTCGGCCGACCAGTTAAGGGCGGCCAGGCCGATTTTCAGCGACTCAAACAGATGTACCATGCCCCGCAGAAGGGGCAGTTTCAGCCAGCGCCAACGCTCCACGGCGGAGGTAAAGGCCTCCCGCCGCGTGCGAATTTCGCCCTCGGGATCGCGCACCGCCACGGCGTAGGCGCCCGGCACACGCATCATGACCCCTTCGATAACGGCCTGCCCGCCCACAAGAATACGGGACTGGCCCGCCAGCAGCAGGGGCAGCGGCAGATTATTCCGCAGGCGCTTCAAGCTTATACTTGCGCCGGTATTTCTCCACCCGGCCGGCCGTGTCCACCAGCTTCTGCTTACCGGTGTAAAACGGGTGGCAGGCGCTGCAGATCTCAACGCGCAGCTCTGTCGCCGTGGAACGCGTCTCGAAGGTGTTGCCGCAGGCGCAGTGTGCCGTCACCAGATGGTATTCGGGGTGGATGTCCTTTTTCATGGCTTTTCTTCCCTATTATTCTAATTGTGCCACCGCTGAGCCAATGCGGCTGGTAGCGGCGCTAATATCGGCATCCGAAACGGCATAGGTCAGGCGTATATGCTCCTGGTCGCCAAAACCCTCGCCACTGACGGTCACCACTCGGGCCTGGTCAAGAAAATATTCGGTCACATCGGTCGCATTGCGGAGCGTCTTGCCGGCCGCAGTCTGGCCGAATAGGTCCCGGACCCCTAGGAATACGTAAAAAGCACCCCCAGGGTTCCGGCACGACAAGCCCGGAATCTGCGCAAGTTCCTGCACGATGATCTGCCGCCTGTGCCTGAACGCCTCCCTGCGCTCAGCCACAATCGCCTGATCGCCAGTGAGCGCGGCCACGGCAGCCATCTGGCTGATGGAATTAGGAGATGAGGTGGACTGGCTCTGGATCTTGGTCATGGCCTTGACCAATGAGACCGGGCCCGCCATGTAACCCAGGCGCCAGCCCGTCATGGCGTAAGTCTTGGAGCAGCTCTGGAAGGTGAGCAATTTCTCAAAATCGGGATCCAATGCGGCAGGTGATTCGAAAGGCCGGTCGTAGGACAGGGCCTCGTAGCACTCATCGGAAAACAGCCACAGGTCGTGGCGTCGGACCAGTTCAAGGATGCGCTCAACGGCTTCGCGGCTCCATACTCCACCGGTGGGATTAGAGGGTGAGTTCAAAATAATCCCCTTGGTGCGCGGCGTAATGCTGTCTTCCAATTCATCGAAAAGGGGCTCGAATTGCTTTTCGGGATCGGTACTGATGATCACCGGGGTGGCATCGGCTAGGTTTACGAGCTCAGGAAATGACACCCAGTAGGGCGCGAAAATAATCACCTCATCTCCATGCTGGAACAGGGCCATGCTGGCGTTGAAAAGCGCATGCTTGCATCCGTTGCTCACGATGACCTGATCGGGGGTCACCCGCACCGCATTGTCCCGTTCAAGCTTCTCTGCCACGGCCTGGCGCACCTGTGGCAGGCCCGGCCCCGGCGTATAACGCGTGTAGCCCTCGTGCATGGCTCGCTTGGCGGCCTCAATAATGTGATCCGGCGTGGGGAAGTCGGGCTCGCCGGCCGAAAGGTTCAATACATCCACCCCCTGGGCCCTGAGCTCGGCAGCCCGGGCGGTCATTTCCAGGGTAATGGATCCCTTAATGCGGCCGACCCGATCAGCAAACGTCATGATCCAGTCCCATTCATCATGCACGAAGTTCCGCCCAGTGCGGAATGAATGCAAGCGGCGGCCATGTTTCACGGAATCAGGGCCACGGAGCCTAGCGCTAGTGGTGGCCCCAGGACGGCGGGGACTTGCCGCCGATGACAACCCAGCCGGAGTCGCTGGTGGACCCGGGTTGTCAGTACACCGGTCTAGCTACCCATCGTATCCAGAAATTCCCGGTTGGTCTTGGTGCGTTGGAGGCGGTCCAGCAGGAATTCCATGGCCTCCACCACGCTCATCTCGCTCAGCAACCGCCGCAGTATCCAGATGCGCGACAGGTCCTTCCGGCTGAGCAGCTTTTCCTCGCGCCGAGTGCCGGAGCGATTGATGTCGATGGACGGGTAGACGCGGCGGTTGCTGAGGTTGCGGTCCAACACCAGTTCCATGTTGCCGGTACCCTTGAACTCCTCAAAAATGACGTCGTCCATGCGGCTGCCCGTATCGATGAGAGCTGTGGCCACGATCGTGAGGCTGCCGCCTTCCTCAATATTTCGGGCCGCGCCGAAGAAGCGCTTGGGTCTCTGCAGCGCGTTTGCGTCCACGCCTCCCGACAAAATTTTTCCACTGTGAGGAATCACCGTGTTATTTGCCCGGGCAAGACGGGTAATGGAATCCAGCAGAATCATGACATCCTTACCCACCTCCACCATTCGTCGGGCCCGCTGAAGCACCATTTCGGCCACTTGAACGTGACGCTCGGGAGGCTCGTCAAAGGTAGAGGATATGACTTCGGCATCCACCCCCCGCTTCATTTCAGTGACCTCCTCGGGACGCTCATCAATGAGCAGGATAATCATGAAGAGGTCGGGATAATTCTGCGACACGGCGTTGGCAATTTTCTGCAGAAGGATGGTCTTACCCGTCTTGGGCTGCGCCGGAATGAGTGCCCTCTGGCCCAGACCGATGGGTGCCACCAGGTCAATGATGCGCGCAGAGCTCTCCTTGGCGGTGGTTTCCAGGACCAGATGCTCAGTGGGGAATTCAGGCGTCAAGTCCTCAAAGTGGGGGTACGTCTTGATCTCATCCGGCGAGATACCGTTAACAGCATCCACGCGCAGCAGAGCAAAAAAGCGTTCATTGTCCTTGGGGGGTCGCACCTGACCACTGATGAGGTGCCCTGTGCGCAGGCCGAACCGTTTGATCTGCGACGGGGACACATATATATCATCGGGGCCCGGGAGGTAGTTGTAATCGGGCGAGCGCAGGAAGCCGTAACCATCGGGCATGATCTCCAGGACCCCACGGGCATACACGTTCCCCTGCTTCTGGGCCTGGAATTCCAGGATCTTCATGATCAGCTCGTGTTTCTTTAACCCCGAAAACTCGCTGACCTCCAGGTCCTGCGCCAATTTGGTGAGGTCCTTCACCCGCAGTGATTGCAGTTCACTAATGTCCATTTGAGTCGTCTCTGCCATGAAAAATTCAGATTCTAATACGGGTTATCAATTGGGATCGTTGATGCCGGCAGCGGCCAGCACCCTGAAGCCGGCACTGCTTTTGTATCCAGTTGCCAGCATACAGGTCCATAATAGGTCCCTGCGGTTAGAAAAAACGGTCTGGAACGCTCGTTGCGTTCCGGTTGCAATATGAGAACTCATGCCGTGCATGAGTCCCTGGACTTGGATGCAAATAAAAGGGTCGGTTGCTTGACGCTGCCGCGCCACGACCGGCTAATCTGCAGCCCGCCGGTCCCCAATAAAATGTTTTCTACGCCCCAAAGTTCCCCGCCACCAGTCGATCATCCCCTTCGGTCCTACACCAGTTGTCGTCCTGTTTTAGCTGCTACGCCTTTTGCAACGAATTATGCGGTTGAAGACGATGATTTCTGGGATCAAATCAGCGGGGTAAGGCGCTTGCCCATAAATTGTCTCATTTATCACAGGTTGTCAAATGAAATCTTGAACACCTCCGCAACTGCCGGACCCAGATAGTGCGACCCCAGGATGACCACCAGGTCATCCTGCCCCGCCTCCGAGAGAATTGCCGCAATTGCTGCGATCGGGTTCGGCTCAGTTCGGGTTCGATGCTTTCCACCCGCTGCGAGCTTCGCCAGGTGCGCGGCGGGAATGAAATGCCGCGTTTCGGTCTGGGTAAACGTGACAGCGTCGAATACTGGTAGCAGCAGACTCAGCAGTTCTTCAGCCCCCTTGCCTTCCTGCAGGGCCAGCACCAGCCTCCGGCGTCCCCGGACGGGCTCGGCGGCCAGCGTTCCCAGAAAGGCGGCCATCCCGTGAGGGTTGTGCGCCACGTCGTAAATGATTTTCGGGTGCGATCCAAGTTGCTGGTATCGGCCGGGCCAGATGGTGGCTGCCACCGCACGGGTTGCACGGCCACTGTCAAAGTCGCCGCCCAATATGCCCTGCGTCAGTGCCCAGGCCAACCGGGCATTCGCATGCTGATGGGCGCCTGCCAGGTTGCGTGGTTGGGGAACTTGTTCGTGTGGGTCAAGGTCAATAACAGGCGCGGCCGCCCGCTGCGCTTCAGCCCGAATAACCGCTTCCACCTCGGGTCTCTGCTGGGCCGAGTAGCACGGCACGCCCGGTTTCAGGATACCCGCCTTCTCGCGGGCAATCGCTTCCAGCGTATCGCCCAACATGTCCATGTGATCCATGGCGATGGGTGTCAGGGCAGTCCAGGAGGGGGTTGTGGCGGTGGTGGAATCCAGGCGGCCACCCAGCCCGGTCTCCAGCACGGCCACATCCACTTGCCGGTCACTGAAATAGCACAGAGCTAGAGCGGTGATAGCCTCGAAGAACGTGGCCGGAATCGCTTCGATGTCCGGCCGTTGCCGGTCAAGCCAAGCGATGATATAGCCGTCCTCAATAGGGGCTCCATCAACGCGGATGCGTTCGTGGAGCCGCAGCAGGTGTGGCGATGTAAACAGCCCCACCCGCCGGCCATGCTCCTGGAGGATGCGGGCAGTAAGGGCGGCCGTGGTTCCTTTGCCGTTGGTGCCGGCAATCTGCACAATGGACAGGTCGCTCTGGGGGTCTCCGCAGCGCCTGAGCAGCTCGGTGGTGGGGCCCAGCCCCAGCTTGATGCCGCGACGCTCAAGGCCGAACAGATAATCCAGATGGGGGCGTTCGGTCTCGTGACGGGAGTGGAGCATGTTTTGAGGTTGGGCTGATCTTGGCCCGACAGGCGGACCTGGACTGGGGTTGACGGCGTGCCGACTACTGCTTCGCAAGCATGGTGCCCTCATACTTTTCCTTGAAACGCACAATGGCCGCGAGAAGACCCTCTGCCAGGTTCTGCCGGTATTCGTTCTGGGTGAGTTTTTTCTCCTCGATGCGGTTGCTGATGAAGCCCACCTCCACCAGAACATTGGGCATGGTGGCCCCGATGAGCACCAGGAATCCCGCCTGCTTCACCCCCCGGTTGGGCGCGTCGAGCCGCTTCGCCAGCTCCGCCTGAATGAATTCGGCCAGCACCTCACTATCCTTCATCCAGGTACTGTGGGCCATGGTGGACAGGATGAGCGCCTCATCGGAAAAATCCTGGTAGGTGTGGTTCGACTCCTCCAATGCGATCACGGCATTTTCCAGCCGGGCCACCTCGATGGCTTCCTCAGTATTCGCCGGCGCCAGTAACCAGGTCTCAAAGCCATGGGCCGACCTGTTATCCACCCCGTTGGCATGGATGGAAATGAACAGTTTCCCGCCCGCCTCGTTGGAAATCTTGGTGCGCTGCCAAAGGGGGATAAAGACATCCTCGTCCCGGGTGTATACCACCCGCAAATTGGTCTTGCGCTTGATGAGGCGACCCAGGCGTAGCGCCACGTCCAGCGTCACGGTCTTTTCCTTCAGGCCCCCTTTACCCAGCGTGCCCGCATCGATGCCGCCGTGTCCCGGGTCCAGGACGATGGTGTCCAGGAACCACTGCTCCCGCATGGCCGCGCGGCGGTCGCGGTTCTTCCGCACGGGATTGCGGATGGCCACGTGTAGTTCGGCGCCCTGGTCAACCTGGTAGACTTCCGGCAGGCTCACCTTCTCGGCAAGCTTGAAACGCAGCTCCGCTGAGCGCTCGAGCTGGCGTCCCCATGCAGCCCTGATGATCCCCCCCAGCAACGACCGCTTCAGCGCCAGCGTATCCACGATGCCGCCCGGCACTTGCACAACCAGCCAGCCGTTATCGGTGATATACCGCACGATGTTGCGGCCGTCGAAGCGCTTGCTGGTCTTCACCCGGATAAGGGTGCCGTTCTGCTTGGATTCTACCGTGGCAGAGTGGATGTTGTATACCGTGTGAGCAGATGGCCCGATGAAAGTGCGGTCAACAACATCATAGCGAGCGCCTCGCAAGACGGTTGCGCCCAGCACGGTAAAGAAGGACTGCGCCGGTAGGAAATAGTCTTGGCCGTCAAAATAGGCCGGCAAGGGCATCTGGTAAGCCTGCTCGTCCACCACCACGAAAGATGAAAACGCCGTAATTTTGACGTCGCCCTCCCGAAAATAGAGCACCAGCTTGTTCACGTCATCATTGACGTATGTATTGACTGAAAATATGGTGGCCAGCTCTCGGCTGTTCAGATACTCTACGTCGCCACGAAAAAAGGTACGCAGCGCTTCCTGGCGATTTGGCTGGTTGGGAAACACGACCCGTATTTCATCCGGGCGGACAACATTGGCCAGCATGACCATGACCACATAGGGCAGCCAGCCCAGGTGGCTCGAGTGTGCGCTGATTGGGCGGCGCCTCATCGGGGTGGAGTGCGTGTGGGGATTCCTGCTGACTTGTCGCATGCGGTCAATTAGCGTCCTCGGGAGGAAAACTTAGAGGAGGGCCGGCTACAGTGCAACATCCATCTGAAGGCCGGTCTGAACAGTTCTTTCAAGCACTGCAGGGTCTGAACTGCTTCGCTGCCACTGCCAAGCCGCCCGGATGGAGAGCTCGCCTTTGCCGATGTTCAGTCCCCAACGGGTATGAACGCGCACCCCACGGCCGGACAGAGCCCGCAGGTTGAATTCTCCGGGCAGGCCATCTTCATAGATCGTGACACGTTGCTCCCACCCGTCGCTCCGGTAGGTGTGCAGACCTAGAGCAAGTGAACTTGCCGAGCGTATCCTGAGCAGCAGCCTGCCCCCGGTTGCCCGCCCCCAGAGCACCTGGCCGTTCTGCGGAAAAACGTTGACTCTGGCGATCAGCCGGGTGCTGATAGCCGCGGACCAAGCGTGTGCCCAAGTGAGGCTGGCATAGTGTGACCGGGCCAGCTGCTGCGCCACCACTTCCAGCCCCCTGCCGTCTAGAACGGTGCTCGTGGAGACCTCCTCCCGTTGGCGGTAGTAGGCGGATACCTCGGCGGGGCGCTTGCTTGCCGTGGCGGTAAGCCCCCACTCCGATCCGCCCCGGGGCCAGCCGCCGGCTGATTCGGCCTCCCTCTGCTGGTACAGGTCCAGGTAGCCGTGGACCCGAAGGCGGCTGCGGCTTATGCGCCAGCCGAAAAACCACCCGGATTCATTGCCCCGGCTTACCCGCCGGCCTACCGCCCGACCACGCAGTGGGGTCCAACCCGGCGGGTAGCGCCGATACATCAGCGCCAGGCGCAGCTGCGCTCTGCCCAGCCCCCGGGGTGATGCAAACGTCAGGCGGGTCTGGCTCGCATTCTGGCCCCTAGCTGGTCCCGTGGAGGTCGTTCGCAGCGCCTGTTCGTGGGTCGCCTGCCATGCGCCCAGCTGGCCTTGATACTCGCGCTGGATCACCAGTGAGTAGATCATGTCCCGCAGCAGGTCCGTCTCCGCCGTAGCCTGCAGGTGATAGCGGCTGACCAGCCCGCCAACACGCGTACCCAGCACGGTGATGGTGGTTGCGAGGTAGTGCAAGGTCTCGCCCGTGGTGGCTGCCGGTGCGTCGTGAGTGCGGTAGGCCACCACCCGGGGCCCGCCATCGGGGCCGCGGGTAATGTCGGTTTGCCGGGCGCTAGTGCCGGCCACCAGTCGCAGGCGCTCCCACTGGATATCGGCGGCGGCCCCCCGCAGCGCGCCGATGTTGCTGTTGCTGAAACCCGTTCGCAGGCGCACCAGTCGTGACACCGGCCGCAGGAGGGCCTCGCCCCTTGGCGTGGCGAATTCTCCGGCCAACACCAATCCCAGTCCCCAGTTCATACGGTGCGTTCCCAAGACCACCTGCCCCCAGTCCCGGCGCAAACTCAGGCTCAGGGCAGACAGGTCGGCCAGATTGTACTCCTCCGGGTCCCTCTGAAGCACCCATTGGGCCTGCCAGGAGCCTGAGCTCAGGTTCAACCGGGTACGAAGGCGCTCATCGCTACCGGTTGCTGTGACACGGGTCGATATACGGGCTTCCAGCTGGTCGGGGTCGGGTAGCCGGAAAAAGGGTCGCAGCGCGTTGATGGCCGCCAGCGGGAGTGCCGTGCGCCGGGCCACATCGGCCCAGTCGCGAAAATTCACGGCCCCCTTTGCCGAGACGATTGCAGCAACCAGCGAAGCACTCAAGAACCACAGGTCGCTCTCTGTGGCGTCGTTGAGGCTGATGGGATTGTCCAACAAGGATGACAGGCCTGCAAGGTCGTCATCCGAGAGCAGCTGCAGGTGGCGCACGGCGCCGCTGAAAGGCTCGGGCGATTGCGCTCGAAGGAGCGCGATAAATAGGGCCGGCAGGAGCCTACTTGTAACTGATGCCAATAGCGGTGGAGAGCCCGAACAGGGGCTGGATATTTACCCGGAGGCTGACGGACAATCGCCGCAGAGGCAGCTGCACCCCAACGTAGGTTGTGCCAGGGCTCGTGCGATACCCCAGCTGTAGGGCCGCCCCTTGCCGGGCCAACAGGTTGAACTCTGCCAACTGGCGCAAGTCGTAACCCGGTGTTTTCTCCAACGCCAGGGTCCAACGGGCTGCCTCTCCAGCGCGCGAACTTACCGCCAACTGATACAGCTGCCGGCCCAGGCTTTGGTAAGCCTGCTCATCGGTGAGGGTTTGGCCCGCATACCACAGACTGAATTCGCTGCTGCTGGTGAAAGGCGCTACAATCCCCAGGCCAATGAGGAGCTCCGACTGCGCCGGTGGAAAGTCTTGAATCGAGACCTGGTTGTAAGCGAGACTGAAACCGGCGGTAAAGAGTCCGGGAATGTGCCGGGCAAAGGCGGCGCTGAGGCTCACTTCCCGGTAGATCTCGTCGCCCGAGCTCCACACGCCAGCCGCGCCCCGCCAGTCGTGGATCGCCCCGCCCAACGAGGCGCTCCCATAGCTGGCCCACGGCAACCCCAGGGGTTGTCCCCACCCCAGCGCCAACCACAACGGCCGGTCCGGCAGGCGGGCGGGATTGTTCATGGCGGGCGGAAAAATGCCTTCAGCCCCGCCGCCGACGGTCCGAAACAGACCTGCCCCCTCAAAGGCGCCCGACAGTGGCGTCAGCCAGAGACACAGAACAAGGGTGAATCCAGCGCTATGGGGGATCGTTTTCTTCCACCTCCCCACCCGTCGGTGGGCTGTTGGGCATCACCCGGAATACTTTCTCCCCCCGTTTTACCATGCGATATTTCTCCCTGGCCAGCCGTTCAATGTAGGCCATGTCGACCTCCAAGTGGGCTCGCTCCACCTTTAGTTCCACCGCCCGGGCCTCCAGGGCCGCAATTTCCAGCTCGAGCCGTGCCTGCTCGGCCTTAAACCGGTATAATCTGCCCAGCCCCTGCCGGTTAAGGGCAACAATTAGGAGCACAACCACGACGACCAGCACGCTGATCCAAACCTTGAATCGCCCTCGGCGATGCTGGGCATTGAGCCTGCGCTGACGACGGACTGAGCGCCGGGTCACGTTGAGGACACCTCGCTCCGGGATATGGGCAGTGCCTCCATGCCGGGATAGTGGGCTTCGGCTCCCAGGGCCTCCTCGATGCGCAGGAGCTGGTTATACTTGGCCACCCGCTCGCTGCGGCTTGCCGAGCCGGCCTTGATCTGTCCTACTCCCGTCGCCACGGCCAGATCGGCAATGGTGGTATCCTCGGTCTCACCCGAGCGGTGAGATACGACCGTCCCGAACCCGGCAGCCCGGGCCTGGGCCACGGTTTGCAGGGTTTCCGTCAGCGTGCCGATCTGGTTCAGTTTGATCAGGATGGCGTTCATGGCCCCCGTATCGATGGCCTTCTGGAGGCGCTGGGGGTTGGTGACGGTAAGATCGTCACCAACAATCTGCACACTGCCGCCCAGACGCTGTTGGAGCAGCGGCCAGTGGGTCCAGTCATCTTCGGCCAGCCCGTCCTCAAGCGACAGGATGGGGTAGGAAAGGACCAACCGCTCGTAGTAGTCAATGAGCTCCTCGGCGGAGAAGTCCTTTCCCTCGGAGGCCAGACGATAGCGCCCGGACCCCGCATCATAGAATGAGCTGGCGGCGGCATCCAACGCCAGGTAGAGCTGGTCACCGGACCGGTATCCGGTGCGCTGGATAGCCTCCAGAATGTATTCGATGGCCGCCTCGTTGGAGGCCAGGTCCGGGGCAAAGCCGCCCTCATCGCCCACGGCCGTGGTCAGTCCCTTGCTCTTGAGCTGGGCTTTGAGCTGGTGAAAGGTTTCCACCCCCATCTGCAGCGCCTCGGAGAAGGAGTCGGCCCCAACCGGGTAGACCATGAATTCCTGGATGTCCACGTTGTTGTCGGCGTGCAGGCCACCGTTGATAATGTTCATCATGGGAATGGGCAAGGTGCGGGGACTTTGCGCTCCGGCCAGGTAGGCGTACAGGGGCAGCCCCGCAGCAGCGGCGGCGGCGTGGGCCACGGCCAGTGAAACACCCAGGATGGCGTTGGCGCCTAAACGTCCTTTGTTGGGCGTGCCGTCGAGGGCGATCATAGCCTCGTCGATGGCCGCCTGATCGGACGCGTCGCGGCCTTGCACTGCCTGGGCCAGCTCGCCATTCACGTGCGCGACGGCCTTGCGGACACCCCGCCCCAGATAGCGGCTGTCCTCGTCCCGCAGCTCCACCGCTTCGTGTTTGCCGGTGGATGCGCCCGAGGGGACGATGGCTCGGCCTTGGCTCCCGTCACTCAGGTGTGCCTCCACCTCAACGGTAGGGTTACCCCGGGAGTCCAGCACCTCCCGCCCGTGGACGGCGCTTACGGTGACCATGAGTGTGCCCTCGGCAGCTGGAGCACTGCCCACGGGGCCGTTTCCAGGGCTGGCGATAAGTTGAGCGTGGCCGGACTCGTCACCCCCAGCGTCTGTCCCTGCAGGGGAGCGCGGGCGCTACAGGCTGGGTGCCGATGATTCGGCAGTGTCAACATGGGTGTAAATATAGTCGCCCCAGGGCTTCTTGTTGAAGTTGGCCGCATTGGCAGCGGTGTAAAAGTAAACCGGCCCCGCCCCTTTGCCCGGCGCCGTCCAGCCAAATTGCCAGCCCACCGGGCCGTCCAGTTGGCCCATGAAAGATCCTTTGAGCGTGTGTTCCACGTACTGGCGTACCGAGCCATCCTCAAAGGTGTGTGTTTTCTGTTGGGTCTGTTCCTCGTCCTTAAGCCAGAAATCGCCTATGGGCAGATTGTTCGAATCCAGCGCGGTGACCTGAAACCCCCAGCGCTTTTGCCCCTCTTGCTGCAGCGTGACGGTAACCGTATAGCGCTTCAGCGGCTCGTAAAATTTAGGAATCCCGGCCAGCTGCAACGATCCATTGCCGCTGTTCAGCTCGTTCTGGGTGTGGCACTTCCTGGCTTGGCAGGACGGCTCGCCGGGGGCGTTGGTGCTGGCAGACCGGGCCCCCTTGCCGTAGTGGGCGGCCCACAGGGTGCCCGTGGTAAGCATGACCAGACCCACCAGCGCAACGACCCCCATCGAACGGGTCGCCACCGTTAGGCGGGGATCACTCACGCTGTTTGATCAGCTCTTCAGTGGACCGCTGGAGCGTGATGAGAATTTTTTTCATCTTCTGTATTTCGTTGATCGCGCGGGTGGCCGCCTCATCATCCGGATTGAGTGCCAACGTGTTATCCATGAAATAAAGAGATTCTGAAAACGCCCTCTGAGCCTGCTTGAAATCCTCTTCCGCCTCAACGAGTTTATGAACGGGTATCTCCTCCATACCGACGGCATCGCGGTAGAGTGATTGCCCCCGCTGCACGGCATCATTTCCAATGTTGGCATAGACCGTCCCGATATTGTAGTAAACGTCGGGGTCCTTGGGGGCGTGCCGCTGGGTGAGCTCCAATGTTTCCAGTGCAGACTCGCGGTCACCCAGTTCAAGGTAGGCCGTCGTCAGCCGTTGCATCGCATCGATATTGTCGGGCATGGCCTCCAAGGCGCGGCGGTATAGCCCCAGTGCGCGCTCCCGTTCGTCTAGCTTCCAGGCCTGCTCCCCGGCCAGGAGCAGTATCACGCCATTCTCGGGGTCCTTCTCCAGGGCGGTTGCAATGGCGGCCCTCTCGCTCTCCGTATCTCCCAGGTGGCGGTAGCAATAAACCAGGTTTGCAAACGTTGATGGCTCTTCGGGCCAGATGAGGATGGCCGTTTTGAAATGGTCCTTGGCCTTGATCAGCTGCTCCCGCTGGAGGTCGTTCGGGGGGGCGCCGCCCGTTTCGGCGATCACCGCATTATATAGCGCAGCGGCCTGCTTGTAAGCCGCGGACCACTCCATCCGCCGCAGGTTCAGTACGAGTTCATCCATCGCAAAATTGTCCAGCCTTTGGGCGGGATTACGCCGCAGGGCTTCATCCAGCATGCGGTTCATGTCCTCATAACGCCGTTGCTTGGCGTAAACGTCCCGGGCGAGCAGAAATGGCACCACCGCATTGCGCTGTTCGGTTTCCACGTCCATTGCGAGGAGGAAGTATTCCTCCGCGCTTTCCAGGTCATCTTGCTGGATATACATTTTGGCGGATACAAATTCCTGGCTCTCGCAACCCAAGGCAGCCAGGAGTAATGACCCCGCCAGGAAAGCAATTTTGTTGTTCACGGATTTGCCTCTATGTCCTTGGGCACCTGTGGTACCACTCTGTTAATGAATATACAACCATCGGTTTGGTGGAACGAAGGATTAGTCCATCGCTTGCCGCACGGCCTCCGCTCTGGCCCTAATGCCCTCTGGTGTGGCCTTCAAAAGACCCTCCAGGCCAAATCCTTCGATGGTATAAGACGCCGTGGCCGTGCCCATGATGACCGCGGCCACCATGTCGGCCCCGCCGTGGTTGGCCAGGTGTCCGATCAGGCCCCCGGCAAAGCTGTCGCCGGCACCAGTGGGGTCGACCCGGGGTGCCGGGTGATAGATCGGGATGAGGGTGCGCTCACTGCCGGTTGCCAGGATGGCGCCTGCCCGACCCAGCTTGACCACCACGGTCGCGGGACCCAGCTCCAGCAGGCGATCCGTCGCCTGGGCCACCTCGCTCTGGCCCGTGAGCTGCAGGGCCTCCTCGTCGCTGATAAGCAGGATATGGCTCAGGGCCAGAACCTGCTTTAGTTCATCAAGGTTGCGGTCGATCCAGAGATTCATCGTGTCGCTGATGATTGCCGGACCGTTGCGCATTTCGGCACAGATGGCCAGCTGCAGGCTGGGCTGGATATTGCCCAGATAGACGATCCGGCAGTCACGGTTTGCATCCGTAAGGCTGGGTCGAAAGTTTTTGAACACGCCCAGCTCCGTGAACAGCGTTTCGCGGCTGTCAAGGTCGGCTGAGTAGCGGCCACCCCAGCGGAAAGTGGCGCCTTTCACACGCTGAACATCGGTGACATCGATGCCACGGTCTTCAAGCAGCTGCCAGCCTGCATCCGGAAAGTCAGTGCCAACGACGCCCACCAGCCGCACGGGGGCGAACAGGGCTGCCGCCACACCGAAGAAGGTGGCTGACCCGCCCAATACCTCCTGGCGCCCGCCATGGGGCGTCTCAATGGTATCGAGGGCGATGGAGCCCACTGCAAGGATTGGTTTTGCAGCCACAACAGACCAGTTTAGGACGGCAGCGTAGCAAAAAGCAAGTTTGAATGCCTCCCAATCAAGTCTAATTTGATTTGTGGGCAACCTGATATACTGCTCCCACTGTGGGGCCCAGAATCAGACCCGGCAGTTTGATGGGCGTTCCCGGCAGGTCTGTCCCAACTGCGGCACGATCCACTATGAGAATCCCCTCCCCGCCGTGGTTATCTTGGTGGTCGCGGCAGGGCGACTGCTGCTTATCAGGCGCGGTGTGCCCCCTGGCAAAGGCCACTGGAGCCTGCCGGGCGGTTTCATGGAGCTGCGTGAAAGCCTGACCCAGGCCGCTGGCAGAGAACTGACCGAAGAGACCGGCCTCACCGCGGAGACCTTGAAACTGCTGGGCGTTTGCCCCCATCCAGGCGGCGTCCGGGGCGACGTGCTGGTCATTGGCTGCACGGCCGACGGCATATCGGGCGAGCTGGCACCCGGCGACGATGCCGTCGAGGCGACCTTCTTCGACTGGCAACACCTGCCCCCGGTGGTGTTCGCCTGCCATCGGGAGCTCATTCGCATGTACCTCGAAGGTATGACCATTCCCGATGTTATCTTGCAGGCAGTGCCCGGTGCTCCCGGCGGGGCGTAGCCGCGCCTGAGTAGGGCAGGCAGCTGGCATGCGAATATTGGTCCTGTACGGCCCCAACCTCAATCTGCTCGGTCTGGTATCTCGAGCTGCGGGTGGCCGGCTAACCCTGGACAAGCTGAACCGTGCTCTCCGCCGTCAGGCAGCCGGGTTGAGTGTAGAATTGCACATTGCCCAGCTCCAGGACGAAGCCGCGGCCAGCAAACTCGTTCAACGCCAGCGCCGGAAGGTGGCCGGCGTCCTGCTCATACCGGGTATATGGGCGCGCACGGGCCTGCTCCTCCGCGAGACGCTCACGCTGGTCGGCCTGCCGGTGGCCGTCTTCCAGCTGACACCGGAGCCGGGACCGTGGGCCCTGGAAGAAGATGCCGTCTTTCGAGATGTGGCGGTGCTGAGCGCGGCGGGTCCCGATGGGGAGCAGCTGGCCGGGGCACTCAAGGCTCTGGTGTCGCACCTCTCGTCCTGAGCGCTTCTCTCCCGCTCACCCCCAGCTCGGACCACACAATCGCCGCAACCACAATGATGCCCCCCAACCACGCGGTCGCCGGGAGCGTTTCTCCGGCCACGACGACGGCAAAGAGCGCCCCGACAACCGGCTCCATCGTCAGGATGAGGGCCGTGCGGGTCGGCGAGGTGCGTCGCTGCGCCCAGGTTTGTGCCAGGAAGGCCAGGGCGGTGCCAAGCACACCGGTGATGCCCAGGCTCCACCATAGCGTGGCCGTTGGCGTCACTCGCCAGCCACCCACAGCCAGCGTGGCGGCCGCCGCCAGGGTGGTGACGGTGATCAGCTGCACCCAGAAGTAGCGCAGCGTGTTGACAGTGGGTGCATAGATGCTCAGAAATATGATCTGCCCTGCAAAGGCGGCGGCACAACCCACGGTGAGCACGTCACCACGGTTGAGTCCGGCGGCGCTGGTGGGGTCTGTCAGCAGTAACAGGCCCAATGTGGCCAGCCCCACCGCCGCCCAGCGCTTGCCCGCAATCGGCCGACGGTTGAACCCAAACAGCATGATGGGCACCAGCACCACATTCAGACCGGTGATGAAGGCCGATTTGCTGGCGCTGGTATAGACCAGGCCCCAGGTCTGGAAGGCGAATCCGGCGAACAGGGCAACCCCGGTGATGGCGCCCCCCAGCAGTTCCCGCCGCGTGATGGCGCCCAGCCTCGGCGCGCTCGCTACGGAGATGATGGCCAGGGCTATGGCAAAGCGCAGGGTCATGAACATGAACGGTGATGTGAATTCCAGGGCCTGCTTGACCACCGTGAAAGTGGCGCCCCAGATAAACACCGCCAGCAGGAGGACCAGTTCGGGTAGCAGCGGGTTCCCGCGGGTAAGATTCATGCTAGCGCCGTGCTGCGGATCGCGCGACGATCGCATCCGCCCGCCACCCCAGAAGATAGCCCGTCACCGCCGCCACAAGCCCCCACAAAATAAAGCCCAACCCCGAATCCGCCAGCCAGACTGGCTCCCAAACCAGGAGGGGGCCTCTGGCTTCCAGGAAGTAGGCCGCGATGATGCCCACCAGCCCGGCCATGGCAGACCAAAACACACCGCGGCGATTGGCCCACGGCAGGAAGACCGCCGCCACGGGAAAGGCCACCGCTGCCGTGAGGATGCCCGATGACAGGTAAAAAAGGTCCCACAGCGATTCGATGTTGAGGGCCACCACGGCCGCTGCAACCATGCTCCCCGCCGTCGCTACCCGCGACCACAACCGCCCCCCGGGCCGCCGGTGGGTTTCCAGCATATCGTAGGCCACTGCCAGCGCCACCACATTGGCCGTGGTGTCGATGGTGCTCATGGCGGCGGCCACCAGTCCCACCGCTACCAGCACCGCCAACCAGCCGGGCGCATAGCGGGTCACCAGTGCGGCGAAGATAGCATCACCCTCCGCGCCCACAACTGCGGGGTAAGTTCCGCCCTCCACCGGAAACAGGGCCAGGGCCGCAACGCCGATAAACAGGGGCAGCACGCCCACGAACACCAGCGCATTGGCCCCGGCCAGTGCCACCCCCTTGCGGGCCGCGCGATCATCGCGGGCAGCCTGTACCCGCAGCCACAGGTCGGTCTCAAATAACCAGCCCGGCAGGTAGGCCAGGAACGTCAGTGCGACGGTAGCCAGGCCCGGTGACAGCAGCCGGGTCCAGCCCAGCTGGGACTTCGTGCCCGTAGTGGCGGCCGGTGGCAGCCCCTGGTCAAGCAGAGCGAGCCCCTTGGCGGCCAGCCAGCCCATCGACACGATATAGAGTGCCACCAGTACGTACTGCAACTTGTCAGTGGCAACCACCGCCCGGAACCCGCCCAGGGTGGCGTACACCCCGACGACGACGCTCACCATGATGGTGACCACCTGGGGCGAAGTTCCCATTTGCGGCGCCAGCAGGGTGGCCGCCACGTAGATTTCGGCGCCGCCCCAAATCAGAAATACCAGTGCGAGGGCCAGGGCCACGGTTCGCCGGGCCGCTGCGCCGAAGCGCAGACCCACCATTTCCGGCTGGCTGAACGCTCTCAGCCCGTGGTAGCGACGTGCCAGCAGGTAGATGCCGGCCAGGCTCAGCAGCCACGGGATCGTGATGAGCCAGAGCGCCCCCAGCCCGTACCAATAGAACAGTTGCACCGCGTAAACACACGACCACGACACCGACATGAAGCCCGCCGAGATGGACAGCCCCACGGATAGCCCGTCCAGCTGCCGCCCGGCAGTCCAGAATTCGTCCTCAGTGGCCGCGGGGTCCCGTTGGGCGCGTGAGCGCCGGTTGGCCCGCCAACCCAGGGCAATCGCCCCGGCGGCGTATAGCAAAAAGGCTGCCCAGATGGCGGTCATAAGGCCGCTAATTTAGGTACACAGGCCGCCACCATCTGTCTGCCTGCGCGATAGGCGCTGGAGCTGCTGTTATTCCAGCGCGAATTCCAGGGGAAAACTGTAGTTTTCCAGCACGCCCATGAGCTGGCCGGCCCCGTCAAATCGGAGGATGCGGCCGGTGGTGGATTGGCTGGTAATAAACCCGGTCTGTCCTGGACCCGGCAGCGCCTGAATGCGGACGAGGGAGGTGTAACTATTGTCCAGGATGACGGCAATCTTGGCATCCGGCCAGCCGTGGATGCGCCCCGCCTGCCAGCGGTCCTCCGCCTGTATCCAGCCCACGTAATAGCAGTCGCCGTTGGCAGTATTCACGCTTACGTCCCAGACCTGCATCTCCGGGAGAAACGTCGTCCTGCCTCCCGCCGGATCGAGTTTGACGACCCCCGCATCGGTCGCCACCCAGCAGCCGCCGTTGATGGGGTCGGCGGCCAGGCGGCGGGGGGGTGGCCCGCTGGCGGCCAAGGCCCAGTCGCCTCCTGCGCCCAGCGCCCGGTGATAGACCCGGCCCTGTGTTGTTGTCACCGGCTGGCCCAGCCAGAGGGCACCCGTTACACCATTATATGCCAGGGAGCCGCCGATGCTCACCTCCGCTGGCGCGCCAAACGCCTCCAGGACCTGGCCCCCGGTCCCCAGGTGGTAAATCGAATCGGGGTCCATCTGCAGAACGTAGACCGCTGAGCCGCCCTCATCAGCGGCCAGCTCGATAGGCGTCCCCGGCAGGCGGATCGTGAGCAGCTCGCGCAGGCCGGCATCCAGCAGCAACACGGTCCGGTCAAAGAAATCGGCCACCCACAACAGCCCCTCCTGCGGCAGGTACGCCACCGCCTCCGGGGAAATCAGCTGCCGCTGGCCAAGCAAGTGACCGCCGTCGTATGTCACCCGCTCAACACTGCCGCGGTTAAAGTCGGCCAACCAGAAATTGTGCGGTCCCGGCACCACCGTGTCGGGCGTCGAAATGGCTGGCTGCCCCTCCGGGGTGATCGCCTGTACCGCATACGCGTAGCGCGTGTCGTATTGCAGCGGTGTATCCATGAAGCGGGTAACCGCTGGCTGAACGGTGTCCAGCTCCGCCAGCGGATTGTTGCCGACACCACGATGGATCCGGTAGCCCAACAGGCCATCCACGTCCATGGACTGCCAGACAAGGTGGGCGGTGTCGCGGTTGGTGGCGGCGTGGAAACCCGTCGGCGCGCCGTGGGAGACCGGATTCAGGGGGTCAAGGGGATTGGATCGCGCCCGGTCCGAGCAGGCCAAGGTCAGCAGCCCGGCCAGCAGCAGCGCCCCGCGCATCATCGGCCCAGGACAACCGACACCGTTGCCAGTACGAGCCCAGCCTCCGCCGCGGCATAATACCAGCCCGCGCGGCGGTCCAGGCGCTTAGTCTCCTTGAACAGGGCATCCAGCTCGGTGGGATTGGCCGAGCGCCGGTAGGCCCGGTAGGCCGCGTCGGCCTGCTGGTAGGTCTGGTATGCCAGCACGCTAAATAACGCAGCTGCTCCCACGCCCAGCCAGCGGGCCGACTTCAGCCGTGGACGCTGGCGGGAGTCCGTTCCCGGCAGGGCTAGTGTGTCTGCCGCCGGTAGCGGTACCGCGCCTGGGGGCAGGCTCCAGACTGGGAAGTACTCAGGCGGCAGCGCTAGGGGGGCCCGGTCGCTGGAGTCTGCCGTCTGCCCTGCGAGGGCCCCCACCGCCAGCAGGGAGCCCAGCAGGGCCAGCCTGGGGCTCATGGCCGCTGGAGTATGGACGACTGCTTCAGGCGCAAATAACTGAGCTCGTTGCGCCGGTTGACCGCCACCACCCCGCCCGGCGTGAGCTTAACCAGCGACAGGGGCCGCTCAAACGTATGCCGCCACAGCTCCCGGCCCGTGGCCAGTTCCAGCGCCAGCAGCTCACCCCGGGCAAAGGGCACCAGTACCGCCGTTGGGGGGCTGGTGGCGCTGTGCGCGGATGCCAGCAGGGGTTCCCTGACCAGCCCGTTCCCCTGCACCCGCCACACCGGGGCGCCGTCGCTGGCCTGCCATGCGCTGACCTCCCCGGCGGAGGTTGCCACCACCACGAGCTGGTCGGTTATCAGGGGACGGCTGTAGATCGGCGCATCCAGCCGGACCTGAAAATCGGGTTCCTCGCGACCCACCCGGATGCTCACCAGCTGGCCGTCCGAATCGCCCAGCAGCAGTCGCTCCGACCCGGCCGCCAACACCGCATTGGGCCTCAAACCCAGTTCGTGCCGCCACACATGCGGATAGTCGGCCAGGTCTTCTTCGCTGGTATCCATCCCCGGACGGGGGCGGAAGGCATAGAGGATCCCGCCATCGGTGAGCACAACCGCCAGGCTGTCAACCCGCCACACACCCTGATAGATTCGTCCCCGCAGTTGCCGCTGCCACAGGATGTGGCCGTCTTCCACGTCCACGGCCGAAACCTTGCCCGCCCGGCTGGCCGTCAGCAGCAGGCCGTCCATGAGCGCCATGGGGCCGGTGACCCGGTGGCGTTTCATTTTCCACAGCATCTTGCCGTCGGCCAGGCCATAGGCCCGCAGCTCCGCCGCCGCTGAGGAGGCAATGTAAATGGCCGGCCGCTCTGTATCCACCAGTTGGGCCGAGATCGACTTACGCAACGGCTGCCTCAGGGGGCTGGCGCGCATCCCCGCCTCTAGGTCAAAGGTGTACAGCTCGCCACGATGCGTTGTAATGATCAGGGTTTCGGCTCCCGTTGAGAGCAGGGCCGCGGGCGGCGAGGGCAGCTTCACTTCCCAGGCCAGCTCCGGTACGCCCGTTAGATCAGGCCTTGCATCCGTTGCGGCCAGCTCGTCAGGGGTCAGGCGGGGACCCCGGCTGCACGCCTGGGCCAGCAGGCCCGCCAGCAGTAGGCTCAGCACCTTATGGGCATGCATTTTCAGCACCGTCATGATGGCCTAAAAATCCCAACCGAAAAAGAACTGGCTGAACAAGGGACTGTCCTTGGAATGGAAATCGGTACGCTTGCCGTAGTCCAGGCGGAGCACCAGTCCGCCCATAAACACACCCCGCAGGCCGAACCCGTAGCTGCCGATAAAGCCGGGGAATTCCTGGTCCCAGGCATTGCCCACGTCGAAGAACAGGGCGCCCCGAATGGGGGCCATGCCCAGGGCGAAAGAGCGCGTATTCAGCACCAGGCTGCTCGCGAACGGGAAGCGCAGCTCGTGGTTCAACATGATATACTTGCGCCCGGATATTTCCGTGAATCCGTAGCCCCGCAGGCCCCAGCTCCCCCCGATGTAGAACCGCCGGATGTCGGTGCCGTCGTTGTACCACAGCATGGTGCGCTGGGCGAAAGTCAGGCGTCGGGCCAGCCGCAAATAGACGCGGTTGTCCAGCAACAGGGTGTAGTTGTGAATCCGCGACCGGGAAAAGTCAAAGGTTTGCCCCGCCGTAACACGCAGCCGCCAGCCGTCGATGGGGCCCACCGGGACCCACAGGGAATTGTCGTGGACGAACGACACGTAGTTGGAAGCCAGTGTGGCGTCTGTCGTGCCCCGTCCTCCGAAGAATTCCTTGTGTGACTGCCACAGGCTGCCGCTCAGCTCTACCCGCCGGAAGACGCTGAGCGGGTAGTTCATGGCCGCTCTGACCCCCACAGCCTCCTCGAAGAAAAAGCCCTGAAACGGGTCGAAGTACTCGTTGGCGAAGCGGAACACACCCCCGGCATAGTTGACCCTGTGGGTGAGGTTGGCGGCGGTGGCGGCCAGGTTGAAGCGGCTCAGGAACTGCGAACTGGACTGGGCCGTATTGGCCACCAGAAAGTGGTAGTAGCGGTTCCCCAGCATGTCCGACACGCCCACCTGGACGCCACCGAGAAATCCGAAGATGGGATCGTAAGCGACGGCCGTCTGGGCGATGTCTAGGCTATACTTGAGGCGGTAGGGCTGGCCTTTTGTGGTGCTGGGCCCCTCGTATTGGGGCGGCGTCCAGTTGGCTGCAGAGCCCTCAGGCAACCTGGCATTGGGCAGTGGCTCACCCGGGTCCGGTGCTGCCAGCTGCAGCTGGAAGCTGTAGCCCTGGAAGGTCGTGATGAGTAGGCTGTCCCCCGCCAGTGGCAGCATGTCGACGGCCCCCACGTGCAGGTTGGTCACCGGTGTCAGGGTGGGATTTCCGCTGCCGGTGGCGCCCTCGCCCTGCAGCCCGAGCCGCCAGATATTGGGGGTCCCCGAGCGGTCGGAGACGAAATGGATGGTCTCGGGGCTGCCGCTGGCCCACCGGGGCCGCCGGTCCTTGTGGCGGCCGCTGGTCAGCATGCGCAGCTCCCGGGTCGCCAGGTTAAGGAGGAACAGGTTGGTCCCCCCGTCGAGTTCCGGGCGGCCGCGGTCGGAGCTGAACACCACCGAGTTGCCGTCCGGGCTGAAACTCGGCTCCCGGTCCAGGTAAATGTCATCGGTGAGGCGCACGGCGGCGCTGTCGTCCAGGGACCAGAGATACAGATCGGTGACTCCGCCCCGGTTCTGGGCACTGAAAACCAGGCTGCGGCCATCGGGCGACCAACTGGGCGACCGGAGGGTCGGCAGCTCGGGATGAATGTAACTGCCCACCTCCTCAAGGCTCTCCAGGTCCACCAGCCGAATCTCATCCCGCTCGTAGGATTTGGTCACAAAGGCCAGCACACCTCCGGTTGAAACGCTCAGCCCGCTCTGCAGGAAGTGCAGCGATTCCAGATCGGCGGTCCGTTCGCCCCGGATCAGGAGCTCCTCCTTGGAACTGCCCAGGCGTTGCCGGTAGATATTGGTGTAGCCGTCCCGGGAGGAGAGGTAGACCAGGTGGTCCTGGCCCTTACCGTCGCGGTAGACCGAGGGGGCCACGTTGGCTCCGGCACGGGTCAGCTGCCGGGCATTGTTGCCGGGCAGGGACTGCTGCGCCAGGGCATTGGCGGAGCTCTGCTTCAGGGCTTGCCGCCAGTCCCGCATGAGTTCAGAATAGAGTTTGCCCGTCACCGCCGCCAGCGCCTCCTCGAACGTATCGTGGGCGTAGAACTCCTCCATGACCTGCCGGATGCGGTCGGAGCCGTATTGGGCATCCAAGTGTCGCAGAAACGACTGCCCCTCCTTGTACATCAGGAACCCCGCTGCCATCAGCGACATACTCTCCAGCGGCAGCAGATGGTCGTTCAGCAGGGCATCCCGGATGACCATCTCCGCCTGGCTGTCCCACGCAATGGACCACCACTCCGCCAGCCCCTCAATGAACCACAAGGGCGGCAGCCGCCGTTCCCAAACACCCGACTCCGCTGCCTTTCCGTTGATCTTGGCGTACATGAACACGTGCACCAGCTCGTGCCGGATGACGTGCCGGAAGTCGTACATGGAACCGTTGTTGGGCAGCACCACGCGCCCCTTGACAAACTCGAAAAAGCCTCCCACGCCCTCGGGAATCATAAACGGGGCCGTGTTGGTCTGCTGAAAGTGAAGGTGGTTGCTGTAAATCACCAGCGGCACCTGGCGCGCCAGGGTGTGGTTGAATTTCTGCTCCAGCTCGCCGAACGCCTCCTCGGCCCAGAAAGCGGCCGCCCGTGCCAGCTCCTCTTCCTCCGGGTAGTAGAAAATCTGAAAGTGGGGTGTGCTGAGCACCTGCCAGTCGAAGTGGTCGTACTGGATCTTGTTGCGCCCGAAGTAGAACTGCCCGTGGAGTGTCCCCGCCAGGACCACCATCAGGGCCAGTAGCCCCGTAGCGGCGCGGGCAGTCTGGCCCCAGGTTGCCCGGGTGCTGGGGCGGCGGGTCATCTGGGTCGGGTCCGGTGGAGCATCATGCGGAAGATAGACACTCCCCGCCGCGAAGTCCACACCTGGTGACCGATCTGCCGCCACTGTGACCCTTGACGCCCTTGGCGGGCGCGCCGTAAGCGCCACGCAGCCCGTAGCCTGATCATGCCTTGTGGCACCTCACCGCACAGGCATAAGTTCCGCGTATGAGGCTGAGAATATGCGCCTGTCCGTGACGGCTAGTCCCCCGGGAGTGCCCTGATGCCCGGTTGGGAGAAATGGCTGTGGGGCGGCCTGGGCTGGGCCGTTGCAGGGCCTATCGGGCTCATCGTGGGCTTTGCCCTGGGGTCCCTGCGCGCCCAGCGCTTCGGGGGTGCCGCCCGCCGGACGGACGCCTACCCCCGCACCCGCCCCGGCGACTTCGGCGTGTCGCTGCTGGTACTACTGGGGGCGGTCATGCGCGCCGATAAGCGCCTCCTCAAGTCCGAACTCGATTTCGTCAAGGACTTCTTCATTCGTACTTTCGGCCCGGAATTCGCCCAGGAACGGATGGTCCTGTTCAAGGACATCCTGGAGCAGGACTACCCCCTGCGCGATGTCTGTCGCCAGATACGCCGCCACATGGACCACCCCTCCCGCCTGGAGCTGCTCCACCTGCTGTTCGGCCTGGCACAAGCCGACGGTGAAATTCACCCCGCCGAGATCAAGGTCATCGCCCGCATCACCGCCGACCTGGGCATTGCCCCCGCGGATTTCGAGTCCATCAAGGCCATGTTTGTCCGCGATACCACCAGCGCCTACAAGGTGCTGGAGGTGGACACCAACGCCGACCCCGACAGCGTGAAAAAAGCCTACCGCCGCATGGCCAACCGCTACCACCCCGACAAGGTGAGCCACCTGGGCGAGGAATTCCGGCAAGTTGCGGAGGAAAAGTTCAAGGCTATCAACGAGGCCTACCAGGAGATTAAGGCCGAGCAGGGTTGGGCCTAGCGGGATACATAATGAAACATAGGTACTTATCCCTCTCCGGCCTGGTACTTCTGATCGCGTGTGCTGAAATTCACGATGAAAACGACTTGGAATCGGTGACGTTCGATCTGATTTCGTTGAAGTGTATGCCCAACATCATGGCTCCGGGTACGCTTGTCGTCCGGACGCAAGAAGAATACGAACAGTTCCTTGACGATAGATTTACGCAAAAACTGGACAGTCATTGGGAGCGCTTTTATCCCGGTCTTCTCGAAACCGCGAAACAGCAAAACCCGGGGCTCACCGACGAAGAATACGAGGCCTTGGTCAAGGACATGATGTTCCAATTCCTCCCCTTCAGCATGGTCAAGGATTGCGGCTATCCCGATGATCCGCCGATCTTTGGTTTTCCCAAGATTGATTTCTCGAGCCACACCCTTTTGGGCATTGGAATAGGCGGTGGCGGCTGCGCTGCCGATAGCTTTGGCGTGGAGGTGTTCAGAGAAGACGCACAGCTGCGGTACATTTGCCGGGGACACGCCATCTTCTATGGCACCTGCGAGAAGATCATTAGCCGGTATTTCTGGCTCCTGATCCCGCCGATGCCCGAGTCCTATTCGATCGAGTTTGATGTGGACATCGAACGCCGGGACGGGTGAACCACCTGGGCGAGGAATTCCGGCAATTCGCGGAGGAAAAGTTCAAGGCCATCAACGAGGCCTACCAGGAGATTAAGGCCCAGCAGGGTTGGGCCTAGCGGGGGCTGTTGGTGGCCTGCCAGTGAACATGAAAAAATAGAATTGAATATTGGGCAGCGCGGGGTGAAACTAGGGGTCGTGGACTAAGGAGTCGTCCGTGAAAGACCGCCTGCCTGCCATCAGCATCAAGCTGGACACCACGCCGGGGGAGTTCCTGCGGCGCATGGAGGCTCTGGCCCGGGAACTGGGCGAGGTTATCGCCGTGCGGGAGGAGCGTCCGGAAGGTCCGCCGGAACCTGTCCCGATGCCTCGGGAAGCCGCCCCGCTGCTGCTGAAGCCCATCGAGCTGAGTCAGCACCGCGGGCTGGCCGGGCGTCTGACCCCTGCCCGAGGACCGGGAGCCAGGATCGCCGCGGAGGT